>JACCSV010000153.1 GCA_013812805.1 Sphingomonas sp.
TCGTCTTTGGCGACGACGATGAATTCCCCTGCATCGATGCCGACACCGCGAGCTTCGCCTACGCGCGGCTGCAGCGCATGCGGGAGGAGGTGGCGACCGGCTATGGCGAGCCGCAACTCGACGCCTTCGCGGTTAAGGCGAAAGGCTGGGCTGCTGCCGGTCGAGACGCGTATGTGTTCATGATCAACGGCGCCAAGGTCCGCGCTCCGGCGGCCGCGCTGGCCCTGCAGGAACGCCTCGGCTAACACGATCCGCATGCGCACCGACCAGCAGCCGATCCGCATCGCTTTGTTTGCGCCCGGCGGCCGGATGGGCGAGGCGATCGCCGCCGCGGTCGAAGCGGATGCAGGCTTCGCGATCGACAATGACCATTGCGATGTGCTGGTCGATTTCTCGGCACCCGACGCGCTGCCGAAGAGCGTCGAACGCGCCCTTTCCGCGGGAATACCGTTCCTCGTCGGAACCACCGGGCTCGATGACCTGGCCGACAAAAGAATCGCACAAGCCGCGGAGCAGATTGCCGTGCTCCGCGCGGCCAACACCTCGCTCGGCGTTGCGCTCCTTTCGGACCTGGTCGAGCGGGCGGCGCGGGTGCTGGGGTCGGATTGGGACATCGAGGTGCTCGAGATGCATCACCGCCATAAGGCCGACGCCCCATCCGGCACCGCGCTCGCCCTTGGCGAAGCGGCCGCTCGAGGCCGCGGCTCTCCGCTCCGGGCGGAACGCGGCCGTGACGGCACCGGCCTCGAGCGCCACGCAGGCGCGATCGGCTTCGCATCGCTTCGCGGCGGAACCGTCCCCGGCGAGCATGACGTGATCTTCGCGGGACAGGAGGAGCGGCTGATCCTTTCCCACCGCGCCGACAGCCGGATGATCTTCGCCCGCGGAGCGCTCTCCGCCGCCCGCTTCCTCGTCGGCAAGCCGGCGGGGCTCTACTCGATGCACGACGTCATCGGCGCTCAGTGAAGTTCAAGGGGACGTGAAGCGCGAGCAGGTTTTCGAATTCTTCCGCCGGCTGGCGGAGGACAACCCCGCACCGACCACCGAGCTCGAATATATCGACCCTTACACTCTGCTGGTCGCGGTCGTGCTCTCGGCGCAGGCGACCGACGCCAGCGTCAACATCGCTACCCGCGAGCTGTTCAAGCGAGTGCAAACGCCTGAGCAGATGGTGGCGCTCGGCGAAGATGCCTTGCGCGAGGCGATCAAGACGATCGGACTGTTCAACACCAAGGCCAGGAATGTGATCGCCTTGTCGGAAGCGCTGATCCGCGACCATGACAGCCAAGTCCCCCAAACCCGCGAGCAGCTGGAGGCGCTTCCGGGCGTCGGCCGAAAGACCGCCAACGTCGTTCTCAACACTGCCTGGGGAGAGGAGACGTTTGCGGTCGACACCCACGTCTTCCGGGTCGGCAACCGCACCGGCCTTGCGCCCGGGAAAATTCCCCTCGAAGTCGAACTCAAACTCGACCGCATCGTACCGCAGCCGTTCCGCCGCGATGCGCACCACTGGCTGATCCTTCACGGCCGTTACACCTGCAAGGCGCGCACCCCGGAATGCTGGCGCTGCGTGGTCGTTGACCTGTGCCGCTATCGACCCAAAACGCTGCAGCCGAAGCTTACAACTCGCCGCAAGGCAGAGCCTAATGAGCTTTTGTGACACTTTCATTGCAGTCTGAAATAAATCTGGTACCCACGCCGGCAGAGGAAAAGGAGCCAGCTTATGCGTGCTTTTGCTTTGCTGCTTGGATTCGCGCTGACCGCAACGCCGGTCGCGGCGCAGCAGGCCGAAATCGGCTATCCGGCGGGCTCGCTCGGCTTCGAGTCGATCATGAAATCCGATTTCGAAGCAGCCGAGCGCCAGATCCGCAATTCCGGCCTGTCGAAATATGACGCCGGCCGCTCGCTCAACCTCGGTTTCGTCCTGGCGAAGACCGGACGGACGGAGCAGGCCGCCAAGCTGTTCCTGCGCGTTCTCGACGAGGACGCAGTCGAGCTGATCCTCGCCGACGACAGCAGCATCAGCTCCCACGACGCCGCGCGTCGTGCGCTAGCCGCGCTGCGCCGTCCGCGCTAGTCGACCCAGCGCCGCTCGAACCGACTGCCCAGTACCGTCAACAATTCGTACTGGCTGAGGCCCGAGGCCGCCGACACGGTCGGAAGGTCATAATTGATCTCGACCCAGTCACCCTCCTTGAGGTCGGCGGCAATATCGCAGCCCAGCGCTACCAGATCCATCGACACCCGCCCCAGCACCGGCAGCGCGAATTCGCCGGCAAAGTCGCTTCCGCGGGCGGAAAAGCCACGCAGATAGCCGTCGGCATAACCGAGGTTGACGATAGCCGCTTCAGTATCGCGCCCGGCCACGAAGGTTGCTCCGTAGCCGCAGCTTTCGCCAACGCGGATGGTGCGGCGCTGCACGATTTGAGTCTCGATCCTCGCCACCTGCCGGATGTGCCCTTCGGCCTCGCGGCGCGGGACCCCGCCGTAAAGCGCCAGGCCGGGCCGGACCAGGCCGAAGCTATAGTCGAGCCCGAGGCAGATCCCGGCGGAATTGGCCAGGCTGTAGCACTTGGCGGGCAGCTCGGCTGCGACTTCACGAAAGCGTTGAAGCTGCTGCCCGTTCATCGGCGAGTCTTCGTCGGCGCAGGCGAGGTGACTGTGCACGGTATCGATCGCCAGTCCGTCCAGCACCGCAATCTCCTCAGTGCGCAGCCCCAGCCGGTTCATGCCGGTATCGACCATGACGTCGCAGGCGCGCGTTGGCGCGATCTCCTTCCAGCGGTGGACCTGCGCGACGGAGTTGAGAACCGGCCGGGCCGTGGATTGCGCGGCCGCCTCCATCTCGTCGGCGCCGATGCCGTGAAGCACGACCAGCGACACGTCCTCGCCAAGCGGGCCAAGTTCTATCGCTTCCGCATAGGTTGACACGAAGAAGGTGCGGCACCCGGCGGCGAGCAACGTCGCAGCAGCCTCCCGGGCCCCGAGCCCGTATCCATTGGCCTTGACCGCAGCGCCCGCCGGCACTCCGGCCCGCTCCTGCAGCCATCGCCAGTTCTGCGCCAGCGCGCCGCGGTCGAGCGTCAAGCGAAGCGGGCGGTGCATCCGCGCCGCCTAGCCGCCCTGCTCTCCGGCGTCGAGCCGGCCCTTGGCCTCGTCCCAGTCGCGCCCGTTGAACGCTTCGATCGCAAGCGCGACTGGCTCGTCGAGGCAACGCGCGTTGACGCTCCATGAGTCGGGATGCGAGCGCGGCTGGTAAAAGCCCTTTACCCCGCAATGGCGGCAGAACAGGTGCTCGGCAGCGCCGGTGCCGAAGCGGTAGCTGGTCAGCGCCTCCTCGCCGCGCTCGAGGCTGAACTCGCCGTGCGGCACGATCACGTGCAGAAAGCCGCTCCGCCGGCAGATCGAGCAATTGCAGTCGAGCGCCGGCACCGGCGGCTCGGGCAGCGATACGGTGAAGTACACGGCGCCGCAGTGGCAACCGCCGGAAATCTTCACTCCGTGCCTTCGACGTAGTGAGGGCCCGGACGCTCATGCAGCGCCTCGTAATGGACCAGCGCCGGCGTCGGGCCGAACGGCACGGGGCGGCCAGCGCGGAAAGCCCACTCGCCGCGGTCGCAATCCGCGGCCCGGACATAGCCGTTGATGTAGAGCCTGCGCTTATGGTCTGACCGGTTGGCCCCCGAGCCATGGACGAGGAACGGGCTCCACAGCGCCAGGTCGCCCGGAGCAAGCACCAGGTCGACCGCCTGATCCTCATCGAGGCCGACCTGCCGGAGCGCGGAGTCGGTCATGGCCGTGCCGAGCGACTGCTTCGAACGATCCATCCCAAGCTCGCCCTGGAGATGGCTCCGGGGAATGAATTGCATGCCACCCGCATCCGGCGTGTGCGGGTCGATTGCCAGCCCGGTTTGCACGTAAGATGTGGAAAGATTGCGAAATGCCGATGGTGGCCGGCGCGACCGGCTGTCCTGATGCCACGCGAAATCGCCCAGCGCACCTGGCGCCTTCCAGTGGACCTGGTTGATGACCTGCTTGAGATCGCTTCCGATCAGCGGCTCGAGGAGGCGCGCAATCCGCCTGTCGAGCCGCACTGCGTCCAGCACCGGCTGGTGATAGGACGGCCATTGCACCATCCGCACCAGCGGCTCGCCGGCCGGTCCTGCAGCGACATTGTAGAACAGGTTGCCATGTCGGAAGCTGCGGCCGTAAGCGACGCCTTCAGCGTAAATCTGGTCGGTTGCCGCGGCGATCGCGGCGATCTCCTCGGGAGCGAACAGACCGCGGATGATCGCATATCCGTCGCGCCGGTAGTCGGTTGAGTAATCGCCTTGGCCGCTTCGGCTCTGCGCCTTTAGCGGTTGAGCACCGCCCATCAACACTCTCCACGTCCTTAACGTGAAAATACAGGAGGTGCCGAAGATTGCTACCCTTTGGCTTAACCAAGCCCAGCAAGCGCGCGGGAAACCTCTGCATTTTCGCGTTTCAGAAGGCGCGCTGAAAGCCCTACCAGGCAAGGAACTCGGCACATCGTGCTCGAGCGCTGAACGCCTCGCTATTCGACCGTTACGCTCTTGGCGAGGTTGCGCGGCTGGTCGACGTCCGTGCCCTTGAGCACCGCCGTGTGGTAAGCGAGCAACTGCACCGGCACCGCATAGACCAGTGGGGCAATC
>JACCSV010000194.1 GCA_013812805.1 Sphingomonas sp.
CCTAAAGGACAAGCTTACCCCCAAGGCAATCGTCGCCGCGCTGGACGAGCATATCGTCGGCCAGGATGACGCCAAGAAGGCGGTCGCGGTCGCGCTTCGCAACCGCTGGCGCCGGCAGCAGCTGGGGCCAGAACTTCGCGAGGAAGTGACGCCCAAAAACATATTGATGATCGGGCCGACGGGCTGCGGCAAGACCGAGATCAGCCGGCGGCTGGCGAAGCTTGCCGACGCTCCGTTCGTCAAGGTCGAGGCGACCAAGTTCACCGAGGTCGGTTACGTCGGGCGCGACGTCGAGCAGATCGGCCGCGACCTGGTCGAGGAAGCGGTTCGGCTGGAGCGCGAGCGGCGGCGAACCGCGGTGCGGATGGCGGCGGAGGAAGCGGCGATGGAGCGGCTGCTCGATGCGCTGACCGGCAAGGGATCGAGCACCGCGACCCGCGACAGCTTCAAGCAGCGCTTCGCCGACGGCAGCCTGGCTTTGGCGGAGGTCGAAATCGAGGTCGACGAAGCGCCAGCGATGCCGTTCGAAATCCCCGGAATGGGTGCGCAGATGTTCGATTTGAAGTCGATCATGGGCAAGGCGATGGGCCAGGGCGCGCGCCAGCGCCGCAAGCTGAAAGTGCCGGAAGCCTTTGCCCGGCTGACCGACGAGGAAGCCGACCGCCGCCTCGACCCCGACGACATCAACCGCGCTGCGCTTGCCGACGCCGAGGCCAACGGCATCGTCTTCCTCGACGAGATCGACAAGATCGCGGTCAGCGACGTTCGCGGCGGGTCGATCAGCCGCGAAGGCGTTCAGCGCGACCTGCTGCCGCTGATCGAGGGGACGACGGTGGCGACCAAATACGGGCCGCTCAAGACCGACCACATCCTGTTCATTGCCTCGGGCGCGTTTCACATCGCCAAGCCGGCGGACCTGCTTCCCGAATTGCAGGGGCGGTTGCCGATCCGCGTCGAATTAAAGGCGCTGACGCAGCAGGATTTCGTGCGCATCCTCTCGCAGACGCGGGCCAGCCTGACCGAGCAGTACAAGGCATTGCTCGCGACCGAGGGCGTGACCGTGAATTTCGCCGAGGACGGGATCGAGGGGCTGGCGCGGATCGCCGCCGAAGTGAACGAGGCGCTGGAGAATATCGGCGCGCGGCGGCTGCAGACGGTGATGGAGAAATTGCTCGAGGAGATCAGCTTCGAAGCCGAGGACCGCCGCGGCGAGACGCTGACTGTCGATGCGCAATTCGTCGACCAGCAACTCGCCGGAATCGCCAAGGACGCCGACCTCAGCCGCTACGTGCTTTAGCTATTTCGCCAGGAAGGCGCTGACGTCGCGGGCGAAGCGGTCGGGCTCCTCGACGAACATGTAGTGGCCGCGGCCTTCATATTCCATGAGACGCGCAGCCGGCAGCTTCGCAACGAAGGCCTGCAGCGGCTCGACCACCGCCTGGAAATCCCTGGAACCGCCGATGACCAGTACGGGCATGGTCAGCCGGTCGGCGTGCTTTAAACGGTATTCCATGAAGCCCTGCTTGGCCAAAGCAGTGAATATCTCGCCGGTGTTCTTCATGCCGTCGGCTGAGCCGGCGTCGTTGACCAGCTTCATGATCGCGGGATCGGGATACATCGCACCGTCGATGAATTGCCGGCCGGCGACGGAGGTATTGCAGCGATGGCTCGAGCCTTCTCGAACGTTGGCGAGGGCCTCGGCATAGAGCTTGGGGTCGAGCTTCTGCAGCCGGTCGCAGTGGACGTCGACCGCAGCCGGGAGGTCGACAACCGCACCGGTCAGGATGAGGTGCGACACACGCTCGGGATATTTGCCTGCATATTCGAGCGCCAGAACCGTGCCGAAGCTGTGACCGATCAGCGCAATGCGCTCGGCGTTCCAGTGGCGGCGCAGCTTCTCGAGGTCGTCGACCATCAGGTCGAGTGAATATTCCTTTTTCCAATGTTTTTCGGAGCGGCCGCTGCCGCGCTGGTCGAGGTAGATCATGCGATTGGCGCGCTCGAGTCCGGGGCCCGCGAACCGTGCGAAGGGTTCGCTGCCCTGCCCCGGCCCACCGTGCAGGAAGACGACGGGGGTCCCCTGCGGCTGGCCGGCGACGCGGTACCAGAGGCGTACGCCGTTGATCACGACATTGTGCTCGCCGGCGCCGAGCGGCGGGCCGGTCTGCGCCGCGGCAGGGCTGGAGACGAGCGCGAGCAAAGCGAAAAGCAACAGGCCGAACCGGGTCATGCGCCACCCCTTTAAAACCGGGCGAATGGTACAGCTCTTGCGAGCTGCCGCAAGATGTCAGTTAAGCCGGTTCCTGATGCTTCCGGTATCGCCACAGCAACCCTTGCGCGAACGGCGGCCAGGCGCTGGTCTCGACGCCGGCGAGGCGCAGGCGAGTTGCGACCCAGCTGTTGCAGGTGCGGATGGCGCTGGCCTTGCCGCGGGCTCGGTAAAAGGCGTCGGCGGGGCCGTAGCCGGGATGGTCGATCTTTCTCGGCCGCCCGTTCTCATTGAGATCGAAGTCGGAGCGGATCGCGGCCCATAGCCGGCGGTATTCCTCCGGGCGCAAGCGGATCTCGCGCAGCGCATATTTGGGGTCCGCCACCCATTCGACGTGCATGACGCTGTTGCCGCCGGTCAGCCCCGACCAGATCGTCCTGAGCTTGATGTCGCGCCAGCGCGGCGTTTCCAGATACACCCGCTCCTCGCCCGCACCGAAGGCGATCCACTGCGCTTGCGGGTCAGGGGCGGCAAAATCGCTCTTGGGCACCAGCGGTGTCCAGTCGAGGCCGGCGGCGCGGGCCGGCATCACCAGGTCGGCGTGGATGCCATTGTCGGCGAGATAGACGGTGATGCCGTCTTCGGGCTCGATCCAGCCGCGGTTGACCGGCACCAGCGAGCCGATCAGCGCCGCCAGCAGGTATAGCGCCGGGATGGCCGCCAGCGGCAGCCACCAGTAGCGCCAGTTACCGCGCGCTTTGCGCCTTCTGCGTCTTGCCACGCGACCCGCTTCGACTTGCCTTCGTCCAAGCGCAACCCTAGATGCGCCACTCGCCGTTCCGGGATGCCGCTCGCATCCGCGAGGGGCGGCGTCGGTCGGGGCGTAGCGCAGCCTGGTAGCGCATCACACTGGGGGTGTGGGGGTCGCTGGTTCGAATCCAGTCGCCCCGACCACCTACGTGCAAGGGATCTTTAGAACCGCAATGTCCACCCCAGATATCTTCGCCATCACCCTTGCCGCAGCAGCACCTGGCGCGGGAGCTGCTTTTTTCGTGCAGATGTTCCCGCTGCTACTGATCTTCGTCATTTTCTATTTCCTGATGATCCGGCCGCAGCAAAAGCGGGTGAAGGAGCATCAGGCCAACATCGCCGCGGTCAAGAAGGGTGACGAGGTCATCACTGGCGGCGGGCTTCGCGGCCGGGCGACGCGGGTCACCGACGATGAGGTCGAAGTGGAGCTCGCGCAGGGCGTGCGGGTGCGAGCGGTCAAGTCGACGCTCACCCAGGTGATCAATCCCGCGACCAAGCCGGCCAACGACTAGGCGCAGCCGCAGATGCTGGATTTCCCGCGCTGGAAAGTGCTGTCCATTTGGGGGATGGTGGCGCTTGGCCTGCTGTTTGCCATCCCGAGCCTGCTTCCGGGCACTATCGCCGAGCGCTACGGCGCCTGGCTTCCCAATTACGAGGTCGCGCTTGGTCTAGACCTTTCGGGCGGAAGCCAGCTGCTGCTCGAAGCCGACGCCGCCGATGCCGCCAAGCAGCGCATCCAGAAGCTCGAGGACACGGTCACGACCGAGCTTCGCCGCAATCCCCGGATCGAGATCGGCGACCTTTCCAGCAGTGGCGGGCGGTTGTCGTTCGTCGTCCGCGACCCGACCCAGGTCGATGCCGCGGTGGAGCGGATGCGCACCCTCAGCCGCCCGGTCGGCCTCACCGGCACCCGCGACTGGGACGTCGGAGTCCTCGATCTCAACCGGGTGGTGCTGACCCCGACCGATGCCGGTTCGCAGCAGGCGTTGCGCGACTCGATGACCCTCGCCCGCGATGTCGTGCGCCGCCGGATCGACCCCAGCGGGACCAAGGAAGTTACGGTCATCAACCAGGGCCAGCGCCGGATTCTGGTGCAGGTACCGGGCGTTGAAGACCCCGAGGCGCTGAAGGATCTGATCGGCCAGACCGCGCGGCTGGAGTTCAAGCTGGTCGACCTTGAGGCCGACCCCGACCAGGTCGCGCAGGGCCGGGCCCCGCCCGGGAGCCAGGTGCTGCCGCTGGTCGACGGCGGCGCGATGGCGGTCAAGCGCCGGGTGATGGTGTCGGGCGACCAGCTGGTCGATGCGCGTCAGGGCTTCGACCAGGACGGCCGCCCGGTGGTCGACATCACCTTCAACCCCACCGGTGCCCGCCGCTTCGGCCGGGCGACGCAGGATAATGTCAACAAGCCGTTCGCGATCATCCTCGACGACCAGATCCTTTCGGCGCCCAACATCATTGAACCGATCCTCGGCGGGCGCGCGAACATCAGCGGCAGTTTCACCGTCGAGAGCGCCAACCAGCTGGCGATCAGCCTCGCCTCGGGCCAGCTGCCGGTGAAGCTCAATGTCATCGAGGAGCGGACGGTCAGCCCCGAGCTCGGCCGCGATTCGATCCGCGAAGGCGCGATCGCCAGTGCCGTCGCGACCGTGGCGGTGATGGTCTTCATGCTGGTCACTTACGGCCGCTTCGGCGTCTATGCGACCATCGGCCTGATCGTGAACGCCTTGCTGATCCTGGCCGGCCTTGCGATTTTCGGGTCGGCGCTGACGCTTCCCGGGATCGCGGGCTTCGTCCTCACCATCGGCGCCGCGGTCGACGCCAACGTGCTGATCAACGAGCGAATACGCGAAGAGCAGAGGCGCGGGCGCAAGGTCGTCGACGCGATCGAGACCGGGTATCGGGAGGCCTCGACGGCGATCTTCGATGCCAACATCACCAACGTCATCGCCGCGGCTCTGATGTATTATTTCGGCTCAGGCCCGATCCGCGGCTTTGCGGTGGTGCTGATGATCGGAATCGTCACCTCGGTGTTCACCGCCGTCACTCTGACGCGAATGACCGTTGCGCTGTGGGTCAAGCGCAAGCGGCCGCGCGAACTCTACATCTAAAGGCAATCAGCGAATGCGGCTGCTCAAGCTTATCCCCGACAATACCAACCTCGACTTCATGCGCTGGCGCAACCTTGCGGCGCTGATTTCGCTCGCCCTGGTCATCGCCTCGCTGGTGGTGCTCGGCGTCCGCGGCCTCAACCTCGGAATCGACTTCGTCGGCGGGCAGATGGTCCGCACCACCTTCGCCCAGCCGGTTGTAATCGACGATCTTCGCGCCAAGGTCAGCGCGCTTGGCCAGGGCGACGCGACCATCCAGGAAATCGGCAGTTCGCAAACCTATCAGATCCGCCTGCCCAAGCCGGAAGGGCCCGAATCCGCGGCGGCGGCCGCAGTCAGCGAGCTGCGATCGATGATCCAGCGGGAATATCCCGGCGCCAAGGTTGCCGCCGGCGAGTCGGTGTCCGGAAAGGTTAGCGGCGAGCTGGCCAGGGACGGCGCGCTGGCAATCGGCCTGGCGATGCTGGGAGTCGCGATTTACATCTGGTTCCGCTTCGAATGGCATTTCGGGGTCGGCGCGCTGGTCACCTTGTTCCACGACGTGTCGCTGATGCTCGGCTTCTTCGCCGCCTTCCAGTTGCAGGTCGACCTCAACATCGTCGCCGGATTCCTCGCGATCGTCGGATATTCGCTCAACGACACGGTGGTCATCTACGACCGGATCCGCGAGAATCTGCGCAAGTTCCGCAAGATGGCGATCGTCGCCCTGATCAACCTGTCGCTCAACGAGACGCTGTCGCGAACCCTGGTCACCTCGACTTCGATCCTGCTGGCGCTGGGAATGCTGTTGGCGCTCGGCCCGCAGACGATCTTCGGGCTGACCCTGTCGATCTTCATCGGCACCCTGATCGGGACGTATTCGTCCATTTATATTTCCGCATCGATGCTGATCTGGCTGGGGCTGACTCCGGACAGTTTCGTCCGCGGCGATCCGGCCGACCCGCCCGCCCAGCAACCCGCCTGACCGTTCGTTCAGCAATAGCCAAGGTGGCCCCAGCCATCTTGAGCGCTTGGCCTGCCCGAGACGCCACGCTAATGAGGTTCCCATGTCGAAAATGACCCGTATCGGCGCGATTGCGCTGGCCTGTGCAATTGTCGTTCCAGTCGCCGGCTGCGGCGGCGGCAACAAGACTGTCGAGGACGGCACCTACGTCGCTCGCGACGTCAGCTCACTCTATTCCGACGCCCAGCGGCGGTTGACCCAGCGGCGCTACGCCGACGCCGCCAAGCTGTTCGACGAAGTCGAGCGGCAGCATCCCTATTCGATCTGGGCGCGGCGAGCCCAGCTGCTGAGCTCGTTCAGCCATTACATGGCGCGCGACTATACCAGCGCGATCAGTTCGTCGCAGCGGTTCCTGACGATCCACCCGGGCAACGTCGATGCGCCTTACGCCCATTATCTGATCGCGATGAGCTATTACGAGGAGCTCCAGGACGTCACTCGCGACCAGCGCACGACTCAGCAGGCGTATGATGCGTTCGGTGAGCTGGTCCGGCGCTATCCCAACAGCCGCTATGCGGCGGACGGGCGCACGCGAATGAACCAGCTGAGCGACCAGCTGGCCGGCAAGGAGATGGAGCTCGGCCGGTTCTATGAGCGCTCGGGTCGTTGGCTGGCGGCCAACATGCGCTTTCGCAACGTGATCGATAAATATCAGACCAGCAGCCATACGCCGGAGGCGCTGCACCGGCTGGTAGAGACTTACCTCGCGCTCGGGATTCCCGCCGAAGCGCAGAAGTCGGCGGCGGTGCTTGCCGCCAATTATCCGGGGTCGGAGTGGTATCGCAGGTCGTACGCGCTGATGCAGCGCAAGACCCGGCCCGCCGCGCAACCGCAGGGATGAAGCCCGCGGCGAGATGCTAAGGCAGCTCGCAATCCGCAACGTCGTGCTCATCGACCAGCTCGAGCTCGAGTTCGACCGCGGTCTTGGAGTACTCACCGGCGAAACCGGCGCTGGCAAATCCATCCTTCTCGATTCGCTGGGCCTCGCGCTCGGAGCGCGGTCCGACAGCGGGCTGGTGCGGCAGGCGGCGGACGCTGCCTCGGTGTCGGCGGAGATCGAA
>JACCSV010000217.1 GCA_013812805.1 Sphingomonas sp.
TCGACCGGCTGCTGTTCGATAGCTTGCTGGCCGGGCCTCCGGGGACGCAGCCCAACCGGATGGCTCCCAATACCGCCGGGTCGTTGCTGCTTGTTGGACTGGCGCTGGTGCTGGTTGCCAGGCGGGAGCGCGGTGCGCAGCTGGCGGCGCAGGCGCTTGGGATCGCGGTGGCTCTGATCTCAACGTTCGCGCTGGTCGGCTATGTGTTCGGCATCGATCCGCTGACTGCCGTCGGCCCGTTCATCCCGATGGCGCTCCATACCGGCGCCGCCCTGCTCGTCACTGCGATCGGCATTATCTCGTTGAGCCGGGATACGCCGCTGACGCTGGTTTTGCGGGATTCCGGGCCCGCGGGGTCGATGGCGCGGCTGGTGCTTCCTTGCGCAGTCCTCACCCCGATTGCCATCGGTGCGGCCCGGCTGTGGGGGCGAAAAGCTCGGCTTCTACGGGCTGGAAGCCGGAGTTGCGCTGGCGGCGGTCGGCAACGTCGTCGTCACCTCAAGCCTGTTGATTGCCAGCATCCTCGCTCTTTACCGAAGCGACATCGTCCGCAAGGAGCGGGAGACCGCGCTCATGCGAAGCGAGCATTTCAACCGCACGATCAACGAGGCGAGCCCCGATTGCGTGTCGCTGCTCGACGCCGACGGCAATGTCGTCTTTTCCAATGATGCGGCGCTTCGCGCCTATGGGCTGGACGACCTTGCCGAGCTGGTCGGCCGTCCGTGGGGCCATCGCCTCGACGAGCGTAGCCGGGTTGATGTGCAAGTCGCGATCGCCGCCGCCCGCGAGGGGCGCGTGGGCCGGCTGACGATTGGCCTGCCGGGGCCGGACGGCGGCCTGTGTTGGTATGAATCCCTGGTGTCAAAGCTGGACGACAGTGATTCCCAGCCGATTACCTTCATCATCATGTCGCGCGACATCACGCATCAGAAAGGGGTCGAGGATCAGGTTCGGTGGGCGGCGACCCACGACGCTCTCACGCGGCTGCCGAACCGCGCCTTGTTTCAAACTCGCCTCGAGCAGGTCGTCGCGGCGGGCGGTCGGCCGCAGTTCGCGCTGCTCGTGCTCGATGTCGACCATTTCAAACAGGTCAACGACATGCTTGGCCACGATGCCGGCGACGCGCTGCTGTCGACCGTCGCGACTCGGCTTTGCAACTCGGTTCGCAAGCAGGATTTCGTCGCTCGGCTTGGCGGCGACGAATTCGCGATAATCCTTTCCGACATCAGGGCCGAGTCGTAGCTGAATGCAGCCGCTCGGAAGGTGCTCAAGGCGCTTACGCAGCCGTGGTTCTACAACGGCCGGATGTCCGATTGCCGGGTCAGCATCGGCGCCAGCGTCGCTCACCAGCCTGTCGAAGAGCCATCGGATCTCCTCAAGAAGGCCGACATCGCACTCTACGCCGCGAAGCTCCGGGGGGGTGGCAGGATCGCGATTTACGAGCCCGGCATGCGCGTCGAGATGCAGAAACGGGCAACGGAAGTGGCGCTTGCCCGCGAGGCGCTGCAGCAGGATCTGATCCTTCCGTCTTACCAGCCCAAGGTCGACCTTCAGACCGGCAAGCTGAGCGGATTCGAGGCATTGCTTCGCTGGCGCCACCCGACGCGCGGCATGCAGGCGCCGGCGCTGATCGGCGCGGCCTTCGAGGATCTCGAGCTGGCCGGCGCTCTGACCGACCGGATGCTGAGCTATATACTCAGGGACATGCGCCGGTGGCTCGACGCGGGCGTCGACTTTGGACATGTCGCGCTCAACGC
Organism: Sphingomonas sp.; assembly: GCA_013812805.1. GTDB lineage: Bacteria > Pseudomonadota > Alphaproteobacteria > Sphingomonadales > Sphingomonadaceae > Sphingomicrobium. Next base: position 1,758 of record JACCSV010000217.1, read on the forward strand.
CGCTGCCGCGGACTTCATGCAAAAGGACTTCGCCGAGCGGCTGCTCCAGCGCCTCGACGCTGCCGGAGTTCCGCCGCACCGCCTGCAGGTCGAAGTGACCGAGACGGTCTTCCTCGGCCGGGGTGCCGAATATGTCGAGCAGGCGCTGAAGGTGCTCAGCGCCAGCGGAATCCGAATCGCACTCGACGATTTCGGCACGGGCTATGCTTCGCTGTCGCACCTGAAGCAGTTTCCCGTCGACGTGGTGAAGATCGACCGGTCCTTCCTGCGTGACGTCCACGACCCGCACAATGCGGCGATTATCCGCACCGTCGTCAGCCTCGGCCGGAGCCTCGACCTCGATGTCGTCGCTGAAGGGGTCGAGACGGTCGAGCAGGAAGCCTATCTTATCTCGGAAGGCTGCGTGCTCGGCCAGGGCTACCTGTACGGAAAAGCGGCTTCGGCATCGCGGGTGCCGGGGCTGATCAAATCGGGCCCGGGGCGGGTGCGTTTGGCGGCATGACGCCGCTTTTCGGGCGGCGATCGCGCCGCCGAAGCTTATCGGGCGGCGTGCAGTGGGCCCAAAAAGCGAATGTCCATGTCGCCTTTTCCTTGAATCCCCCTCTGCGATCCACGATATATCAGCAATGAGACGGGCCCGTTGCCCGCTCGTAAGGAGATGAAATGCAGAACCAGTACGACCCGCGTACGCGCACGACCGGAGTGAACCCCGCCGTTACGGTCGGTGTTCCGCGCGCCGCCCGCGATGCGGGCCTCCGGTCCTACATGCTTTCGGTTTACAACTA
>JACCSV010000239.1 GCA_013812805.1 Sphingomonas sp.
TAGGTGGTCGCGCCCGCTTCGATACCGTCGATCGCCACCGGCACGATCTCCTCGCCGAGCAAGGCAAGGATGCCGTGCAGCGGCCGCACCCAGCGCAGCGACGCGGTGCTGGTCGACGCGTCGCCCCAGCGCATCGACTTGGGCCAGGGGAAGGCGCGCACGATCCGCTCGATCATCGGGCCGAGCAGCTCCAGCGTCGCCTGCCCCGGCGTCTCGACCGCCGCGTAAAACACCCCGTCCCGCTGCTCGAGCTGCTCGCGCTTTAGCCCGGTCTTGCGGAGAAATCCCTCGAGCGCCTGCGGCGGCGCCGAGCTGCGTGGCCCCTTGATCTCCTCGCTTCGCGCCTGCGTCTGAAGCGGCAGGTCGCGGACGATCAGCGCCAGCCGCCGCGGGGTCGAGAATGCCTCGAGGGCCCCGCCCGCCAGCCCTGCTTGCTTCAATTCGTCGGCGAACAGGCGCGAAAGGTCCCGCCGGGCGCCGGCCTGCATCCGCGCCGGTATTTCTTCGCAGCGAAGCTCGAGCAGGAAGTCGGCGCTGCTCATGCCGCCCACCCGTTGGCGTCCATCCACGCCGCGCACGCCCCTTTGGCAAGGTCGCGGACTCGGCCGATGTAGGCCTGGCGCTCGGCGACCGAAATCACGCCGCGCGCCTGCAGCGAGTTGAAGATGTGGCTCGCCTTGATCGCCTGCTCGTAAGCCGGGATCGGGAGTTTCGCGCCAAGCGCATTCTCACACTCGGCGGCCGCCTTGCGGAACTGGTCGAACAGGATCTCGGTGTCCGCGACCTCGAAATTCCACGCCGACATCTGCTTCTCGTTCTGCAGGAAGACGTCGCCGTAGGTGACGCCCTCTGCGTTGAACTTCAGGTCGAAGAGATTGTCGACGCCCTGGATGTACATCGCCAGCCGCTCGAGCCCGTAGGTGAGCTCGCCCGCAACCGGCTTGCAGTCAAAGCCACCGACCTGCTGGAAGTAGGTGAACTGAGTGACTTCCATGCCGTCGCACCAAACTTCCCAGCCAAGACCCCAGGCGCCCAGCGTGGGGCTCTCCCAATCGTCCTCGACGAAACGGATGTCGTGCGTGAGCGGGTCGATGCCGATCTCGGTCAGACTTCCGAGGTAGAGCTGCTGAAGGTCGGGCGGGCTCGGTTTGAGCATCACCTGATACTGGTAGTAATGGCCGAGGCGGTTGGGGTTTTCGCCATAGCGGCCGTCGGTCGGGCGGCGGCACGGCTGGACGTAGGCGCATTTCCACGGGTCGGGGCCGAGCGCTCTAAGCACGGTCGCCGGATGAAAGGTGCCCGCCCCCATCTCCAGGTCGTAAGGTTGCAACAGCACGCAGCCGCGCGCGCTCCAATAATGGTGCAGCGTCAGTATCAGATCCTGGAAGGTCAGCGCCAAGACGAGCCCCGGTGGTGCTTGCGAAGCCGCGGCTTTGGCCGATGAAGTGAACAGGGGCAAGTGGACGTTAAGGCGCGGCTTCCTACATATGCCGGGCAACCTGAAAGGTATTCGAGTGCTCCTCAAGCTCCTGCGCCGTGCCGCGGCCTTCATCGCCATCCCGCTGGTCGCCTCCGGCGCCGCGCAAGCGGCGACGACCCCGCGCCCGGCGCTTTGGGAAGTCTCCGACCCGGACACCAAAATCTATCTGTTCGGCACCATCCATCTGCTGCCGAAGAATTACGGCTGGCGGACGCGGGTGGTCGACCGCGCGATCGCCAGCGCCGATACTTTGGTTGTCGAGACCATCATCGATGCCAAGAACCCGGCCGAACTCACTCGCGAGCTGATCAGGCTGGGCTATGCCGACGGCCTGCCGCCACTCGCCACCCGAGTCGCCCCGGCCAAGCGGGCAATGCTCGAAGCGGCGATCGCCAAGACCGGGATCCCGCGTCCCGCCTTTGACCGGATGCGGACCTGGGCGGCCGCCTTCACCCTGCTCGGCGTGCAGTTCAAGGAACTTGGGCTGCAGGGCGAGGAAGGCGTCGAGCACAACTTGCGCACCGCCTTCGCCGCCGCCGGAAAACCCGTCGGCCAGCTCGAAACCAACGGCGAGCAACTGGGCTTCTTCAATTCGCTCCCGGAAGCCGCGCAGCGCGACCTGCTGGAGGGCGCGATCGAAGCGCCCAAGGCGGCCAGCGACGACTTCTCCAAGATGCTCAAGGTGTGGGCGAGCGGCGACGTCGCCGGCATTGCCAAGACCTTCAACGAGCAGCTCGCCGCCTCCCCCGACCTGATGGAGGCGCTGATCCGCCGCCGCAACGTCACCTGGACGAGCTGGATCCAGCGCCGACTCGCCGCTCCCGGCACGGTATTGTTCGCGGTGGGCGCCGGGCATCTCGCCGGCCCCCACTCGGTGCAGACGATGCTCGAACGGCAAGGCTACAAAGTCCGCCGAATCCAGTAACTTGGTAAGGTCATCCTGACTGGATGTCCGGTGCTGTTGACATAACTGCGGATCTGCTTATTGTCATGTATGCCTGACACATGGTCAGGTGCACTTAACAAAGGCTGACGTATGAACAACCGGCTTCGCGTGCTTCGGGCCGAGCGGGAGTGGAGCCAGGCCGAGCTTGGCGGCCGGCTCGGTGTTTCACGCCAGGCGGTGAATGCGATCGAGACCGGCAAGCACGATCCGTCGCTGCCGCTGGCATTCCGGATCGCGCGGCTGTTCAACATGAGCATTGAAGAGATTTTCCAGGACGAGGGGGCAGGCAAATGACGGGCGAAGGCGAACGGCTCGAGGGCGAGCGGCGCAAAAACTTCTGGAAACTGATCCTCGCACTGGCGGCGGCCGGGGCAATCGGCGGGTTCGGCTTCGGTTTCGCCGCCGGTTACACCGAAGCGGGCGATCAATCGCTGAACCACGGCGTGCGGCTGGTTACCGCCGCAGCGCTCCTCCTCTCCGCCCTCGGCGGCGCCTATTTGAGCTGGCGGTTCTTCGAGACGGTCGACGAAGTGGAGGTCACGGACAACCTGTGGGGCTCGCTCATCGGCTTTTACGTCTACGCCTTCATGTTCCCGACCTGGTGGGCATTG
>JACCSV010000246.1 GCA_013812805.1 Sphingomonas sp.
AACCGGGTCGTCCTTGGTGAGGTCGTAGAAGCGGGTCGCGCATTTTGGACAAGTGCGCTTGGTGCCCCATTCGGGTTTGACCATCAGGTCTAAGCTCCATTCGAAGATGTTTCGCGCCGGCTTTTGCGAAGGGCGCAGCAGCGTGCGGCGGGCGCCTTGCCATAGGCATTTGGCGCTGTCAAAGCGCGTCGCTTGAACGAGCATGCGGCATCCAACGACGCTGTCGGGGGGCGAATCCTGATCGCCGTCGACGGGCCCGCGGCGAGCGGCAAGGGCACCATCGCCCGCTCTCTCGCCGACCACTTCAAGCTCCCGCACATGGACACCGGCGCGCTATACCGGGCAGTCGCGCTTAACCTGTGGCGGTGGGGCGGCGACCCGAAAAGCGAGTTCGAGGCGGTCCGCGCCTGCGACGACATCGGCTCGAACGGCGACGATCCCGAGCTTCGAAGTGAGCCAGTGTCGAAGATCGCCTCGGTGATTTCGGCTTATCCGATGGTGCGCTCGGCGCTGTTCGAGCGGCAGCGGGCGTTTGCCGCCCAGCCGGGCGGCGCGGTGCTGGACGGGCGCGATATCGGTACTGTCATCGCTCCTTCAGCTGACGCCAAGCTGTTCGTCACCGCCTCGGCGCAAGTGCGTGCGCAGCGGCGAGTGCGCGAGCTCTTGGAACGTGGAATGCCGGCCCGCTTTGCCGAAGTGCTGCTCGACCTCAAGGCGCGCGACGAGCGCGACACCGGCCGCGGCGCAGCGCCACTGGCGAGAGCGGATGATGCGGCACTGCTCGACACCAGCGAGATGAGCGTCGAGCAGGCGGTCGCCCAAGCGGTGCGACTGGTCGAGGCGCGGCTGAGCGAGCGCCACCCGCGCTGAGAGTCGGAGTTGGCGCAGGTAATAGGCAAACTCCTATTATTGCCACTGGACTCGTGTTGGAGGCGGAACAGTCGCGCGCCATTGCCCGTTGAGTTGCCGCATTTCGAAAGCGATCTGCAAACAGGGAGACTGAAATGACCTCGAGAACGAAAGCAGCGCTGCTGGCCTCCGCTTTGGTGGTCATGCCGGGCATGGCGCTCGCGCAAACCGAAGGCAGCCAGGAAGTCAACGCGCAGGCCCAGACGGTCGAGCAGACTGCCGAGCAGCTTCAGCAGGAAGCCAATGCGCTTAGCACCGTCGTCGCTGAGGAGCAGGGCATTGACGATACAGCCGCCGCCCGTGACGAGCGCGACGACCGCGGTGACGGCGACGACAATTCGGGCAGGTGGGGTTTGCTGGGCTTGCTTGGCCTCGCCGGGCTGCTCGGCCTCAAGCGCCGCGATGACGATCACGACCGCCGCGACCATCGCACAACGACCGGAACCGGCGGCACCCATGCCGGAACCGACACGCGCCTCTAAGCTAGCCTGAAGGGTGCCCCGGCCGGCGATCGGCTGGGGCACCCGATTGCCCCGCAGCTTGCCTCTGCGCGCCCCCTCGCATATAGGCCGCGCCGTCCGGCGGGCTCGTTCGCTCGCGGGCGGCCCGTCACCTGGCGAGCGCATGCGACTTCCGGCAGGGCCGGGGGCCGCATTGCGCTCCTTTGGCGCAAGCTCCCGCGATCGAGAGTTCCAACGGGCGCCGCTTTCGGCATGGGGCCGCTGGCGGCAGTGCATTTGACCAGGTCCGCATCGATGCAGGCCGGCCATGGTGGCCGGCGGGCGGCAGGCCGATTTGAGATTTAGGAAGACACTCCACTTATGGCCACAACGGCATTTCCGAGCCGCGACGATTTCGCGGCGCTCCTCAACGAGAGCCTCGGCGGCGAAAACGAAACGTTCGAAGGCAAGGTCGTCAAGGGAATCGTCACCGGCATCGAGAACGACCTTGCGGTCATCGACGTCGGATTGAAGTCGGAAGGCCGGGTGCCGCTGCGCGAATTCGCAGCGCCGGGTCAGAAAGCCGAGCTGAGCGTCGGCGACGAGGTCGAAGTCTTCGTCGACCGGGTCGAGAATTCCAATGGCGAAGCGATGCTGTCGCGCGACCGCGCCCGCCGCGAAGCCGCCTGGGACACGCTCGAAAAGGAGCATGAGGCCGGCAACCGCGTCGACGGCGTGATCTTCGGCCGGGTCAAGGGCGGTTTCACCGTCGACCTTGGCGGTGCCGTCGCCTTCCTGCCCGGAAGCCAGGTCGACATCCGCCCGGTCCGCGACGTCGGCCCGCTAATGGACCTGCCGCAGCCGTTCCAGATCCTCAAGATGGATCGCCGCCGCGGCAACATCGTCGTCTCGCGCCGCGCCATCCTCGAGGAAACCCGCGCCGAACAGCGCTCCGGCCTGATCCTGTCGCTGGCCGAGGGCCAGGTGATCGACGGTATCGTCAAGAACATCACCGATTACGGCGCCTTCGTCGACCTTGGCGGGATCGACGGCCTGCTGCACGTCACCGACATCAGCTACAAGCGGGTCAACCACCCCAGCGAAGTGATCAACATCGGCGACACGGTGAAGGTGCAGATCATCCGCATCAACCGCGAAACCCAGCGCATCAGCCTTGGCATGAAGCAGCTGGAGACCGATCCGTGGGAGGGCGCCGGCGCCAAATATGCGCTCGGCGAAACGTTCACCGGCCGGGTCACCAACATCACCGAATATGGCGCATTCGTCGAGCTTGAAGCCGGCATCGAGGGCCTGGTCCACGTCTCCGAGATGAGCTGGACCAAGAAGAACATGCACCCCGGCAAGATCGTCAGCACCAGCCAGGAAGTCGAGGTCAAGGTGCTCGAGGTCGACGAGGAGAAGCGCCGGATTTCGCTTGGCCTTAAGCAGGCGCAGGCCAACCCGTGGGCCGAATTTGCCGAAAAGCACCCGGTCGGCGCGCAGGTCGAAGGCGAAGTCAAGAATGCGACCGAGTTCGGCCTGTTCATCGGCCTTCCCGGCGACGTCGACGGAATGGTCCACATGTCGGACATCGCCTGGGGCGCGTCGGGCGAGGAAGCGCTGGCGCTTCATCACAAGGGCGAGACGGTCAAGGCCGTGGTGCTCGACGTCGATGTCGAAAAAGAGCGGATTTCGCTCGGCATCAAGCAGCTCGAGCGTGGCGGCGTCGGCAGTCCGACGACCACCACCACCCGCACCGCCGCGGGGGGAGCCGGAGTCAAGAAGGGCGACATCCTGACGGTCACCGTGATGGAGGTCAGGGACGGCGGGCTCGAGGTCCAGGTCGGCGACGACGGCGCCACCGGCTTTGCCAAGCGCACCGACCTTGGCCGCGACCGCGACGAGCAGCGTCCGGAGCGCTTTCAGGCGGGCCAGAAGTTCGACGCTCTGGTGATCGGTTTCGACCGCTCCAAGAAGCCCAATTTCTCGATCAAGGCGCTGCAGATCGCCGAAGAGAAGCAGGCGGTGGCTCAATATGGTTCATCGGACAGCGGCGCCTCGCTCGGCGACATCCTCGGCGAGGCGCTGAAGCAGAAAGAATCCGCCAAGAAGTAACGGGCTTGCGCGGCCACCTGTTTAATGACAGCGTGGCCGCTGGTCCGTCGGGGGGCGGCACAAGATTTTAGCGGGGACTAAAGATGATCCGTTCCGAACTCGTCCAGAAGCTGTGCCGTGACTTTCCCGACCTCACCCAGCGTGAGGTGGAAAGCGTGGTCGGAGCGGTTTTCGATTCGATCACCGACCAGCTGGCCAAGGGCGGCCGGGTCGAACTTCGCGGCTTCGGCGCCTTTTCGACGCGCAAGCGCGATGCCCGCATCGGCCGCAACCCGCGCACCGGCGAATCGGTCGACGTCGACGCCAAGCGCGTGCCCTATTTCAAGCCGGGCAAGGAAATGCGCGAGCGCTTAAACCTTCAGGAAGTCACCGCCGATTAGTTTCGCCAGCCGCCGGGCGCCGCTATCGACAAGCTCAAGCGGACGTGGCGGAACGGTAGACGCTGGGGACTTAAAATCCTCTTCCCTCAAAAGGGAGTGCGGGTTCAAATCCCGCCGTCCGCACCAGCATTCAAATCCAGGCATGCCGGGGCATGCCGATTGAATGCTCGCCAGCTCGTCACTGCGAGCGAAGCGAAGCAGTCCAGCTGGATTGCCGCGTCGTTTACGCTCCTCGCAATGACGGACGGTGTCCCCAATCGGGACGCGATGGATCCCAATTCGGATGAATCCTGTTGTGCATGGTTAAATGGCTGGTAACCTTCTGCCCATGCGCACCCCACGTGCCCTTGTCGCCGCCAATCCCAACCGTTTTGGACGGGCGCGGGCGGTCCAGCTGCCGATGCCGGGCTCGCCGACCATTTCCGACGACCTGCAAACGTTCGCCGCCACTTTCGTGGCCGGCTTCGTGTTTGTTTCAGTCCTGATCGGCTGAACGGCCGTCCTCGCTCTGGTACAGCTTCCAGCCTAGCCAGGCGGCGATGATGCTCGCCACCGCGACGATCAGCAGGCTGTCGGCGACGGTGATCTCGAAAAAGCCAATGGCGACCGCGAGAATTCCGGTCGCCGCCACCATGAAGCCGGCATTGACGATATTGTTGGCGGCGATCGTTCGCGCGGTCTCCGACTTGGGCACGGTGGTGGTGAGGAAGGCGTAGAGCGGCACGACGAACATCCCGCCGGCGATCGCCACCCCGAGCAAGTCGACCAGCACCATCCAGCTGTTGGACAGCTCCAGGAAGGCGCCGATCGAATGAAGCTCGCCGCCATTCACCGGCCAGCCGCGCACGCGGCGAAACAGGTCGAGCACGAACACCCCCATCGCCAGCGCCGACACCGGCGAGTAGCGCGCCGAGACCTTGCCCTTGAGCAGCAGGTTGACCAGCACCGAGCCGATCGCGACCCCGACCGAGAATACCGCCAGGAACAGGGTAGCGACAGTTTGGTCGGAGCCGAGGCTGTTCTTGACCAGCGGCGGGAATTGGGCGGCGAGAACCGCGCCCATCGCCCAGAAGAAGCTGATCGAAAGCACTGCGAAGACCAGGCGGCGCACGTGCAGGATGGCGCTGACCAAGGTGATCGAGGCGCGGACGATGTGCCAGTCCATGCCGCGCTTGGGAAAGCCGGGGATCTCCGGGTCGTCGGCGGGCGGTGCCGGGGGGACGAAGCCGCCGGCGATCCGCCCGGCCACGGCGACCAGCAGGACCGCGATCGCGGCAAGCTCGGCATGGTAGCGGCCGTCGGCGCGCTGCAGCACCAGCAGCCCGCCAAGCAGGGTGCCGCCGAGGATGGCGATGTAGGTGCCGGCTTCAACGAGGCCGGTGCCGCCGAGCACCTCGTCGCTTTCCAGGTGCTGTGGCAGGATCGCATATTTAATCGGGCCGAAGAAGGTCGAGTGGACCCCCATCGCGGTCAGTGCCACCAGTAGCAGCGGGATGTTGTGGAGCAGGAGGCCGGCCGCCCCGAACACCATGATCGCGATCTCGGCGGTCTTGACGATTCGGACGATGCGCGCCTTGTCGTGGGCGTCGGCAAGCTGGCCGGCGAGCGCCGAGAGGAGGAAGAAGGGGGCGATGAACAAGCCGCCGGCAACCGCGCTGAACGTCGCTTCCTGCTCGGCGTCGCGGTAGATGCCGTAGATCACGAGCAGCACCATCGCGGTGCGGAACAGATTGTCGTTGAAGGCGCCGAGGAACTGGGTGACGAAGATCGGCAGAAAGCGCCGCGTCCGGACGAGATGGATCGCGTCGTGCATCAGGAAGCGCGGCGCGGCGGCGGCGAAATCATCGGCGCGCTGTAGCGGCTGCCGCTGGCGCGGCAAGGGCGGGGATTGGTGCTTCGAAAGCGAGTTTAGGGAGACTTGCGCTCCTGTGCTATAAGGGCGCATCGCAAGGATTACTCGAGCATCTTGCGACTGAGAGACTTTGCGCTCCCGCTATCACGCCGGAGGCACCATTTGATCAACGAAGATTCGACGCACGCACAATCGACGGCCCCCGAGCCGGTCGATGACGTCACCGATACGACCCGTCGCGACCTCGAGCGCTTCGGAATCATCTCCCACCAGCACACGACCTACGAGTGGAACGGCTATCGTTACTCCAATTCGTCGGACGCGATCGCAGCAGCGAAGCGAGCCGCACGGTGAGCCGCGCCATGAACCTCGCGCTCAGCGAGAAGAAGGTCCGCGAGCATTGCCGGACCAACGCGGTTGAAGTTTCGGCGCTGGAGGCGCTTCCGGGCGGCGGCGTGCGCCTGGTCTGCGCCAGCGGGCAGGGCGCCGACCTGCTGCGCGAGCTGCTCAAGAAAAAGCTGATGACCGGGGAGGTCCAGCGCACCCGGCTGCGCGCCGACCGGCCGCTGACGTGAGCGACGCCGAGCAGGGCGAGCCGACTACGCCGCACACACGGCGGGTCGAGGACACGTCGGCCGGCTGCCGCGACCGAGCGGCGGCGAGCCTCGCTGCCGCGGCGGACATGGACACCGCCAACGCCAAGGTCCGGCTGGAAGCGAGCGCCGCGACCTGGACCAGCCGCGCCGATTTGCTCCAGCGGCTCGAGAAGCTGCACGAGGCGAGGCAGGCCTCCCCGTCGCTCACCGGCGAGGAGCAGCAGCCCGACGCGCCCTGATGGCGCTTCGCGTTTCCACTAGGCTTTAGGTCAGGGTCAGGAACGGCTCCGCGGGTCATTCATTCCCGTTGTGTGACCACGCCTTCCATAGTCTGGTTCCGGCAAGACCTCAGGCTCGAGGACCAGCCGGCGCTACTGGCCGCC
>JACCSV010000287.1 GCA_013812805.1 Sphingomonas sp.
GCCTAAAAAGCCGCCGGTCGGTTGAACGCCCGCTAAGCCGCCTCTATAGCCCGCTTCCGCTGCTCGCGCTCGCCCTTAGCCGGAAGGTCTGCGCGCTTGCACTCGGAGACGTGGGTGAGTGGCTGAAACCAGCGGTTTGCTAAACCGCCGTACGGGGATTTCCCGTACCGAGGGTTCGAATCCCTCCGTCTCCGCCAGCCAGTCAAGGCATTGTTATCATTGTCAGACACGCTTCGCGTATTGTGGTGGTAATACGCCAGTTTTAGTTCAGGTGTCGCACCACTAGAGAGGCATTTGCACACCGGATAGCTCACCGAATCCCCGCCTTTCTCCGGAGGCGACTTCGGCAGTGCGGGATCTGCGGTTAGCTAGCGAAGCGGCGAGAAGCCGAATTGGCTCTGTTGATCTATCCAGCGAAGCCTCATGGCGTCAGGTCCTGTCAGCCGGTCTGCCGAGAGATGCGTCGGGGCATCGCCATCGAGGATGGCGGACAGAATGGCCGGGTCGAGAAACGCCAGGCGAACCAGCCGAAGAACGTAGCCGCCGGTCAAGCCCTCGCGACGTCCGATGGCTTCGAGCGTCAATTTGGGATCGCTCAGCAATTCCTTCCACCACAAGCGGCCGCGGTGAATGAGCTGGACAAGAGTGCCATCGACATGGCGGTTGGCGGGACGGCTATCTTCTAGAATGAGTTTCATGGCCATGCCGCTGCGCCTGAGCCTGGCAGGAATCGAGATCTCGATGTTACGGCTTGCCGAGGGCGGATCCAGCTCAAACAATCCGACGACTGACGCTGCGTCCAGTGTCAGAATCACATTCCGCGGAGCGAGCCGGACGTTAGCGATCAACCTCCGCACAAGACGCGATCCCTTCGCCGATCGCGACTCGACGTCTGTCGCGAATACTGTGCCGCGGTCGATCAGTGTCTTCAGCCCATCGGCATCGGGCAATGGCACGTCGATCGCAGCGAGAAGTCCAATCGGGTCGCGTAGTGCTGAAGCCAGCTTGACTCGAACCAGCGGCTCGATCTCGCGGGCCGGCAGCCGCCATCCTGATGCGGTCCGTGCATCAGGCGCCCGCTGCAAATCGCGGCTGACATAATAGCGATAGCGGACTTTGCCTTTGCAGGCGTGGCTCGCGACCATCGGCACGCCGCGGTCGTCGACAAGCAGTCCTGCGAGCAAACTCTCCTCAGACGCTCGATGACCCCGACGATGCCCATTGAGGTTGGTTGCCAGGATCGCCTGCACCGCTTCGAACAGTTCGTCGGACACGATGGCCTGGTGATTGCCCTGGTGCGAGCGCCCGCCATGGTCGATGCGGCCGATGTAGGTGGCATTGGAGAGCAGCTTGTAAACCTGGCCGCGGCTGAACGGTCGACCGCCGAAGCTGCGGCCGCCCGTCGTTAGTCGCTGTGGCGAACGGACGCCGTCGCTCTCGAGTTCCTCGACCACTGCGCTGACCCGACCGAGCTCGCGATAGCGCTCGAAGATGCGCCGAACGATCGCGGCGTGATCTTCGACGATCGCCAGGCTGCGTCCATCCGCCCGATAGCCGATGGGTGGTGTTCCTCCCATCCACATTCCCCGTGCCTTCGATGCCGCGATCTTGTCGCGGATGCGCTCGGCGGTAACTTCGCGCTCAAACTGCGCGAAGCTCAAGAGCATGTTGAGGGTCATCCGCCGCGCTCACGAGTCGCCCTCCCCGCTGCCGGAGTCTGGCTCGGTTTCGCCGATGATCCCGCGCGGCCGCGCGGCCGCGAGCAGTAGCGCATCCTCCTCGAGCAGCTTGGCCGTCAGATCGAGCTGAGCATCAGGCGGACTGTATTCGGTAATCCGGTCGAGAAAGTGCTCGCTTGCGCGCTGGTCGCCCTTCAGCGCCTTCTCGCGCTGCTTCATGACGATGCCGTGGGTGGTGGAGATCTTTTTCTTGCGGCCGTCCCGGTCGAGCAGCACCGGAGTGGCGGCAACGTCGAGATAGATGTGCTTGAGGCTCTTGGACCCCTTGGTTCTGCCGGGCCGCCGACGATTATCGCCGGCTGCGAAGCGCGTCGCGCGGGAGCCGTCGGCGTGACCGCGACCATCGGGCGCACCGTCACCGCGGAACTTGGGAGGCTTGGCCATCACTCGGCCTCCCTTTCGGGTGCAGGCTCAAGGCGTTCGGCTCGAACTTCTTCAAAGGTCAGGCCGGTCGACTTCAGCCGAGCCTGCTCACCGCCAAGCGCATTGAACCGCTCGACCGTGACATCGACGAAGGCCGGTGACAGCTCGCATAAATAGGCGGTCCGGTCGGTCTTTTCCGCGGCGATCATGGTGGTGCCGCTGCCGCCGAAGCTGTCGAGAATGTTGTCGCCGGGCGAACTCGCGTCGAGCATCAGGTCCGCGATCATTGCAATGTTCTTGCATGTGGGATGGAGGGTCAGCGCGCGCTTTCCGCTGGCCGTACCCATCACACCCGGGTAAGACAGCACATTCGAGCGGTTACGGCCGTAGCGGCCCAGCTGGATGTTGTTCTGGCTTGGCCCCTCGCCGTACTTGAAGACGCCGATAAGCTCATGGCCCGATCTGTAAAAGCTGCCCTGACCCGCCGATCCCTTCACCCAAACCAGAAGCTGCTTGTAGTCGAGGTCGGCACGTTCCGCCGCAGCGAGAAGCTCGCCAATGTGCTTGGCGTCCATGAAGGTGTAAAGCAGCGCGCCGTCGATTAGCTGTGGCGTTGCCGCAGCGAAGAACCGGCCGAGGAATGCGATGAACTCCGTGCGGTCCATCTCGCCCGCAGCCATCTGGAAATCGCCGAATCGCCCTGAACTCGAAAAGTCGCGCGTCGGCCTGTTGTACGGGCAGTCCGCAATAACCTGGCGGACCTTTGCTCCATCGGCGAGCTGCGTCATGACTTCGGGATCGGTGCAATCGCCACAGATAATGCGGTGTCGGCCGCACTGCCATTCATCGCCTAGCCGGGTAGTTGGCGGTCGCTCCGGTGGCTCTTCCACGAAGTGGTCGAGGTCGTCGAGTGCCTTGGTCTTGCTGCGCCCGGCGAGTGCATCGATTTCACCGATCGCAAAGCCGCTGTCGGTGAGCTCGATCTCGGGCTCCGTCAGCCGGAGTTCCTCGAATTCGAGGTTGAGCGCCTCTTCGTCGAACTCGCTCTCCTGGGCGATCTTGTTTTCATAGATTGCGAGCATGCGCAGTTGCTCGCTGGTGAGATGATCGACGCGGATGACCGGGACCTGGTCCAGCTTGTTGAGTTGCGCAGCGGCCAGACGCGCGTGCCCGGAAACAAGCCGGTACTCCTCGTCCACCAGCATCGGCACGAGGAAGCCGAAGCGACTGATCCCCGCAGCCAGCTTGGCGATATACTGCTTGCGATGCTTCTTGAGTGGCCGCGCTGCCGGGCTGACCCGCTGTATCGCGACATGTTCGACGTGCACCTGGATCGCGTCGTAGTTCGAACGCAGTGGGGACGGCGGTATTGGGTTTGTAGACATTGGCTCAGGCCTTTCCAGAACAGTGGATGGCCTTCGCGGGAGAGCGGAGGCCGTGACGGCCTCGTCATTGCGACGAGGAAAGTCGCGGCCCGCTCGGTATCGCTACCAAAGTTAGCCTGCGTTGGGCCTTAGCCCGCCTCGTCTTCTGGAGTGCTCGGCGGATTCCCCGTCGAGCAGCGTCTATTTATGGAATGCCACTAAGCACGTCAAGGGGAATCAAAGAGCAGCAGGTCAATTCCATTGCAGAATAGGCTGGCAACGCCGCTGCCCGCCAGCCACACACTTTACTTTTGTTGCGATGGTCACTTTACTTCTGTTGCAGTCGATCACTTTACTTCTATTGCAGCACCCGGTGACAGGCGCTCCCGTCGCTCGAGTGGTGCGGCTGATCGAGCAGGGGATGCTTCCGTATTTTCCGCGGCAGGTGCCGCCGGGCGACCCATATCAATCGCCATCCAGCAGTACGGAATTCAAAACCGGCTGGCTCGAGCTTCTGCGCTAGCTGAATCTCCAATGTCTTTTTTGAGTGCAGCGGACATTCGCCTTCCGCAAGCAGTTCGGATCGAGCGCCCCGCAGACCGCGGTGAATCTACCGTCGCGCCCGCTTGCCGAACGTCCCGATCACCAGCGCCACCGCACGCACAACCGCGTCGGGCTGTTCTCGCTGTATGCTATGTCCGCTCTTGACGTAGGTGTGCCTCGCGCCGGCATCCTTGGCCCACTTGGCATGCTCGTCCAGCCAGACCCGGCGAAGGCGCTCCGGCAGGTCCATCTCGGCGGCGCTCAAGATGACGATATTTTCGCCTCGCACCGGCGGCGCCGCTCGAAGCTGCTGCAGGCTTGTTTCAAACCCGATCCAGTCTCGTCGCACTGCCTCGCTCTCGCTTGCGTCCGCCTCGGCCTGGATCTTCTCATACTCCTGCAGATAGTCCTGAGGTGCCTCGACCTGCGCTCGCCGGTAGAAATTCTCGATTGCCGGGTCGACCAGGACCAGTCCCGAGACTTCGTTCGGATAGCGGCTCGCGAACAGCCTCACCATGAGACCACCATAGGAGTGGCCGACGAGCAAGTAAGGCGGCTGCAGCCCAGCGTTCTTCAGGCCTTGGCGCAACTCTTCGACGAAGTTCGTGGCGACCCGCGGCCGTTTCGACCGCGTCGAAGCGCCTGAACCAAGCCTGTCGTAGCTCACCACGCGCCCGAACTTGGTCAGCTTGGGCTGGAGGGTTGTCCACGCCCGGTGATCGCCGCTGAATCCCCCTGCCACGAGCACAATCACCTGCGATCCCGCACCCGACACGAACAAAGCCATCTCGGCATCTCCGGCGGGCACGCGGATTGTCTGTGCAGCGCCGGGGTTGGTAGGCTGGCCTGCCGCAGCGGATGTCGCACCAAGAGTTTGATGTTGATCGATCGGGACAGTCTGCGAGCGTGCAGCAGCCGGCGGCGTAAATAGGCCGAGCACGCAAGCTACCAGCACAAGAGGTCGCATTTGTTGGCTCCGTCGGATCCACTCAGAATACACGGCCGCGCCTAATATCCGCAATGGTCGAAAGCACACATTGGCAGTGGTCGCCGAGTGGGTGGTTAGCTGGTGATGTGGCTTAGCCAGAATGCGCTCGCGAAGCCGATTGTGGTCGCCAGCGCCACCCACGGTCCGCCCTCACGGAAAGCTTCCGGGAACATCGTGTCCGCGAGCATCGCCAGAATGCCGCCCGCCGCGAGTGCCAGCATGAAGCTCTTACCCGCATCGGGCAGGCTCCCGAGAAACAGAAAGCCCGCGACACAGGATGCGGTGCACACAATCGTCACGAGCATCCAGGCAAGCGCGATATAGGCGTTAGAGCGACCCGCTTTCCGCATACCAGAAGAACTGGCGATCGCTGACGGAAGGTTCGATAAAAAGACCGCACCGAGCAACACC
>JACCSV010000288.1 GCA_013812805.1 Sphingomonas sp.
GGCCCAAAATGAGCCCTCTCGCAAAATCTGTCAGGCCATCATCATAAGAGATCAGCAGGAAATAGACCTCTAACAGGTAATTTCCCCTCCAAACCATGCATTCCTACACTTCAAATAAGGTAGTCAGAATTTTAGGCGCAATACCGCAAGTTTGTCCGCACCCTCGGCGCGGACAAACTTGCTGCGCTTCCGCTTCGCTTCAGAGAGCCGACCTGGCGGCCGGGCAGGCGGTGCCTGGGGGCGGGTCGATGACCCTTTGGCGGGCGCAGCCCTTGTAGTCTTAAGTTACCCGACATTATCGCGCCGGATGTGTCCCGCTAAGGGTTTGGAAAAGTCGTGACGCATTGACGCTCGTATCGCCGACCAAAAGCCCAATGTCGGCTTTGCGCCAATAGCAGACATTTGGGCTGGGCTGGCGGGCACCCGTAAACGGACGTTCGTTCAGCCTTTCGAGCCAATGTCTGCTTTGGGTGGAAAGCAGACATAAGCCGCTAATGGTCCCAATGCGTGGGACGGCGAAGAGTCTCCCTTTGCTGCGATCAGCACGAAACGGGCAGCAGCATGAGGCGTTGGATGCAGGCAGAACGGAGTACACGTGCGAGTCATCATCATCCCCGCTGCCCTGTCAGGGTTCCTGGTCAGCTGTACGACTAGCACGGCTACAACCGCTCCGACGCTTCACCAAGTTTCGCAGTTGCGGACGGATCTTGCATACATCTGCATGGCGCCGGATGGCACCACCGCTAGCGAAATCATCGAGGGCTCGAGCGTCACCTGTCCCCCTCCTGCCCGCTTTGTGAGCCAGCCTTTCTGCAACATCGTGCCGGCGGCGTCACGCGACAACCTCGGCTACTTTCGCGCGCGTGCTGTAGCAGCGCGGGACGGCTCGCTGCAGGGCGACACGTTTGAGGGCCAGCCGTTCTGCGCCGTTCCGCTGAGAGGCCCTCCCCGCGCGCAAAGCGCCCATCCGGCAATGTCATCGATGGATAGAAGTCGACAGTCGGCAACGAGGCCCCCCTCTCGGCTGGGTTCATTCAGATAATGCTGCCGCAGGCAGTGAGCGACGCACGTCGTTCCCGCGCCCTCCTGGTCCTCCTAGGTGCTTTGGCCAGCGCCTGTGCAACCGAGCCGAAGCCGGAAATGTCGCCGACCCCCGTCGACGGGCGCAGCGACGGCACGCCTGTACCTGCCGAAATACTTGCAAGGTCGCGAGCGGCACTGGTTGAGGATGCTGCAGCCGTTATTGGTGATATCGTCCTCGACGAAATGATGGCTGCGCCCACCGCGATACTGGCGCGGGGCGTTACGTCCTTCCCCCGGATGATCCATCAGCCTGACGGGTCATTGAAGCGTGAGCCGCCCAGCGTTGCCGCGGCTGTGTTGACGGGGTCGGGGTGGGTTCGCATCGGCGCAGCCGGCGTCCGCCATTCGTTTGACCCGGCAACTTCCAGTGAGTTGAACCGGCTGCTGGGCAGCAGCCAGATGTGGGCTGAGATGCCGATCACCTCTGCGGACTGCACCGACCCCAGTGGGATTATCATGCTCGCGCGGCACCAAGGTCGAGAGTTCGTTTCGACGTATCCCTGCGGCTTCACTGGTCTCACCGGACAGCTCGCGAGCATTGTCCTTGCAGGACGCATTACCGATTGGACCTCGGTTCCGCCTCACCTGCGTCCAGCCGGATTGCCACTTAGTCGTTTCGACGAGGCAACTCAATCGCACTTTCGATTTCAGAGCGGCCTCTACGAAGAGCGGCTGATAACCATCCGGAACGAAGCAGCGTGGGAAGGTCAGTGGCGGCGGATGACGGCTCCCAAGGGAGCGGTGCCGCCCCTGCCTCCAGTCGAATTTCGCCGGGAGATGCTGCTTTTGGCAGCAATGGGTACGCGGGGCTCGGGCGGGTACAACGTTACAATTGAACGCGTCCTCAGCGAGGGGGATGAGGTATTGGCGTTTGTCCGCTTCGTCTCGCCCGACGCTCGCTGCGGCAGCATCGCAGTGGTTACCAGTCCCGTCGACATTGTTCGGCTACCTAGGTCAGAGAAAAATGTGCGCTGGGTCGTCGAGCGCACAGAGGCAAACTGTCCCTAGCGCTAGCTTCCGCATGAATGCTGACGTTGAGGGGATCGAGCTGCCGCGTGCTCCGCCCGCCGATCGTATGGAGTCATGGCATGGCTGCCGCCGCGGAGGAAGGTTAGCGCGGACGGACCACCTGGACGCCGGCTAACGTCCGGAATGGGTCTCCGGCTGGTGCTGTGACTACTTCACCGGCTGCTCAAGCCGCTCGAGAGGCCGTGAAGCAGACCCGGGGGAGCGTATCATCGATCCGCAAATAGTCGGCCATCGCCTTTGCCCAGTGCACGACCATCGCGATCTCCTCCCCGTGCGCGTGCTGCAGCGTCGCCTGCTCGCTCTCCCGCGCGGTGGCATCGTAGGCTCGGCCTTGCTCCTTCGAATGCGCCGAGAAGACGTTGCTTCGGTCGATCGCTCCGCTTTCCTCTCCGGCGGCCTCAAGGCCGAAGAATGCCATCACGCGGCGGAGCGCGGCCGCTTTGTCCGCAAGCAGATCCGCGCTGTCGAGGCTGGCGACGCGGTTGCCGAAGCGGCCAGCTAGGTCGATGAACTCGCCCCTGTGCATTAGCCACACCATGGCAGCAATCTGGAGGTCCGTTTGGCGAAGGAGGTCCGGCTCCGAAAGGCCGGGATCCCGCCGCTTCCGCGGGCGCATCTGCTCGTGGACACGCCGCGCCCACAGACGGCCCCACATTCCCTTCTTAACGATCGAGTAGAGAAAGTCTTCGAGGCCGGAGGAAAGCAGGAGCGAGCGCGCGCCCGGTCGTACCGACAAGAGCGGCTCCATCAGAGCATTCGCTTCATTGGTGGGCTTGATGACCACGGCTTCACCGGCCGTCGCAGCGCGGGTGAGGAGGGAGACGATCGCATCGAGCACGCCTGGGGGAAGCGGGCTCCGCTGCGCCTGCGCTGCCAGGTCGTTGAGGACAATCGGCTCCCGCAGCGCCACAATCCTGGCCGGGACGTCGAGTGCACGCGCGAGAAGGGTCGAGCAGCAAAAAGCCGAGTGGAAAATGAAGTGGGCTGGCGCAGCTGCGGGCGCAAGCACCGCGGCCAGGTCCCGCAAAGGCGCTTTGCAGCGCGGCAACGGGCCCAGATTTTGATCGTCAAGGAAGGTCGCCGCGGAACGTGCCTCCGGCGTCAGCCGGATGAACTCGACGGCGCCCTCGGAGGCATGCCATCGGTGTGGGAACCAGAGCGGATCGGCCGCGATTTCTAGGACGGAAGTCATTGCACCATGCTAGCCGCGGGCGACCAACCGTAAAGAGGAAAGCCGTGGAAATTGCTCTCAGCGCCATCGACATTGCAGCGCTTGCCGATGACTATCGCACACACGGTCGCGTGCAGGTGCGCGATCTTTTGGAGGAGGAATCCGCCGAAGCCGTCTTGCGCTCGCTGCACGATCTGCCGTGGGGCCTGGCCTACAATGACGGTGGTCTTGTCCAACAGCTCGATGCCGCAACCCTGCAGCGTCTCAACCGGGCGGATGCCCAGCGGATCGTGCAGGGGATCCACGAGCGGGGGCGGCGGCAGTTCCAGTTCCTCTATTCTTATTACCCGCTCTTTGCCGCTTACTTTACCCCCGGCGCCTCGCACCAGCCGGTGTTCGACTTCTATGAATTCATCAACAGCCGGCAATTCATTGGCTTCATTCGCGCGCTCACCGGCAACGAGAACATCCGATGGGCGGACGCCCAGGCGACGCTGTTCCGGTCAGGTCAATTTCTCCAGCTCCATCGCGACGAGACGCCGGGAGGGGAGCGGGCGGCTGCCTACGTGATCAACTTCACCAAGGATTGGGGCGCGGACTGGGGCGGCTTCCTCCAGTTTTTCGACGCGCGGAACGACGTGGAAAAGGCGTTTCGCCCCGCCTTCAACGCGCTCAACATCTTCAGCGTGCCTGCCGACCACAGCGTGTCCGTCGTCGCGCCTTATGTGCAGGAAGGCCGCTACTCCGTAACCGGCTGGTTTCGTACGGACGAGCCTCCAGCGCCCATCGGCTCCCCCCGCTCCTGAAAGGGGTAAGCTGCGCGCCGCCAAGAAGAGCGACTGCGTCTCAACTTCGTCTCAGCAATTCCTCGACAAACAGCGCCGCGGCCTCGTCAGCGTTGAGTTCAAGCGTGTCAATGCGGATCTCCGGCCGCTGCGGCGCCTAGTAAGGGCTGTTCGATCCCCGTGAAGTTGGCGATCTCACGGGGAAGTGACGGGCAGGATTGGCCACGCCCGAAATCGCGACGCATGTATTCTCTGTCCGACGAGGCCAGCACGTCCTTCTTCTTGAGCACGACGCCGCCCGGCTTCGCCAATTTGTTGATCCTTTAAAGCTTCATAACCGCCCCCGGCAGCGACGTGACTGGGCGCTTCGTCCCAACTGTTAATCTATCAGTCTGGCTAATGTCCGCAATGGGTGGAAAGCGGACATTAGCTGTGTAAGCTCGTCCGATGACCACCCGCCCGACGTTTCAGTTATCGCGCCTTCGTGAAATAGGCTGGGCCAAGTGGGACCCTATCGGAGTTGGTGGACCGGATCATGGCTGGCCAGCCGACGAATACGACACCTACCTTCTCGAAGCTGCCGGTCGGCTTTGGAATGCTGGGTCGGACGAGGAAGTCGCGGAGTATCTCATTAAAATTGAGACCGAATATATGGGGCTGGCTGCTGTCCCCGGCATCCGTCCGCGAGCGTTAGGTGTCGTCCGAGCGATGCGCGAATATGTGGAGACGCTTCATCGCTGAATGTCTGCAATGGGTCGAAAGTGGACATTAGCGGGCGTCAAACCGATCTCAAGGACGAACAACCAGCCATTGCCCCCAGGCCCTGCGTTCGCCCGTAGATGAACCCAGGGCCTGAGCGGCAACCGGCTTCCAGCGTCGGAAGGCCCCATAAATCTCACCTCTTCTGGACGGTGACGCCGCGGCTCGGTTGCAGCCCAAGCTCGGTAAGGGCCCACACGAGTGCATCTGCCCGGTCGGGTGACCCTTCACCAACAAACCCAGCCGGCGTCAGGTTCGCCAACTGGTCTTCGAGCTCGGGGAAGGTGCCGGCGTGACTGACCCTGCCCTTCTCGTAGAGCGCGGCGACCGGCTCGGCCCGCGCGATCTTTCCGCGGCTCGCGTGCACTGCCCGGTATGGTACCCGCGGATCGGCAACGCGGATGACGGCTTCGACCATTGCACCGCCGAAGTTCGCTTCGGCAATGATCCGGTCGGCCTGGTGGTGATGATAAGCGGCGACCACGCGCCGCGACCACTGCTCGGGCGACAGATGGCAGCTGGCGTCCTCAAGCACATAGAACCGGCCATCGGCGCCAAGCCCGGCAACGACGATGCCGATGCCGTCTCCAACTCCATTTCCGGCTGTTCCGGACGGATCAACGGCAACGACCACGCGA
>JACCSV010000294.1 GCA_013812805.1 Sphingomonas sp.
CTGCATGATCAATCCCGTGTCCGCGCGTTGACACGCGCGCACTGCGCCTCATACCGTTTGCGAGAATAACGTGGCCGTGGAGCTGCATCCAGGCACCGTTCTGCTCAAGGGAGGAAATGCAAATGAAACTCAGGCATCTGGCACTCACGGCTGCTCTCGCCGGATTGGCTCCGCTTTCCACGACTGTGGCCCTGGCCCAGGAGAGCACTGACGTCAGCTTCATCCTGAACTGGATCGCCGGCGGCGACCACGCCCCGTATTATTATGCTCTGCAGGAGGGTTGGTTCAAGGACGCCGGCCTTAATCTCACTATCGAGCAAGGCAAAGGCTCGGCCCTTGCCGTCCAGCGGACAGCGATCGGCAACAACAATATCGGGCTCGCGGATCTCGCGGTCGTCCTGGTCGCGAAAGGCGAAGGCTCGGATCTCGTTGCCGTGATGAACGTTTACGCGAATTCGCCGCAGGGATTCTACTGGCTGAAGAGCTCCGGCATCTCCGGGCCGAAGGACTTCCCCGGCAAGAAGATCGGCAACCCGCCGGCCGATGCGGCCCGCACCATGTGGCCCGCATTCGCTTCCGCGGTGGACATCCCCGAAGACTCCGTCCAGTGGATCAACGTGCAAGCCAACGCAAAGCTCTCGGCGCTGAAATCGAAGTCCGTTGACTTGACGACGTCGTTTTACAACATCCACCACATCTTCCAGCAGGAACTCGGCGACGACATGGGCTACCTGGCGTGGAAGGACGTCGCCATCAATCCCTACGGCAACTCGATTATCGTGAACGCCAAGTTCATGGAGGAGAACAAGGAGGCGGTGCAGAAGTTCGTGCAGGTGACCCAGCGCGCCTTTGCTCATTGCGTGGAGAACCCCGACCCCTGCGTGGCGGCGCTGGTCGCGGCCAATACCGGCCTGAAGCAGGACAACGAGCTGCAGAACTGGGCGCTTGTCACCGACCTGATGAGCGACGAGCACTCGCGCACTGTCGGGCTCGGCCACTTCGACGACGGGCGGATGAAGTCCGACTACGAAATGGTGGAGAAGTTCTTCGAGATCAAACAGCCGTTCGACGTGACAACCGCCTATACGAACGAGTTCATCGACACTTCAATCAAGATGCCCAAATAGCCCGAGGCATCTGGGTCCTCCGGTTGAGAGGACTGAAAAGCCTGCGGGCGAGGCAAGGGAGCTGTTGTGGACGCGGTCTATGACGGCATCATCGTTGGCGCCGGCCACAATGCGCTCGTGCTGCAGGCCTATCTCGGGAAGGCGGGATTCAGCGTAGTGTCACTGGAGCGCCGCCACGTGGCTGGCGGCGGCCTTTCCACCCACGAGGACCCGCGCCACCCCGGGTTCCTGCACAACACGCATGCGTTCTTCCAGCGCGCCATCACGCTGATGCCGTGGTATCGCGATCTCGACCTTGCCCGCCTCGGCGCCGAATACATCGAGCCTGAGCTCAACGTAGCGCTCCTCACGCGCGAGGGCCGGCCGCTCGAATGGTGGACGGATTTCGCGCGGACTGCTCGTTCTTTCGAGAGCTTCAGCCGGCGCGACGCCGAAACGCTGCGCCGCTGGCACGACGAGTTCGTGCCGATTGTCCAGGGCATCCTAGCCCCCGAAGCGCAGGCGCCGCCGTTGCCCGCCGCCGAGCGCCGCGCCTTGCTGGAACGCAGCCCTGCCGGACGCCGCCTCCTTGAGGTCAGCGCCCTGTCCCCTCTCGAATTCGTCCTTCGGGAGTTCGAGCATCCGACAATCCAGGCCGGGTTGCTATTCTTCAACGGGCTGAGGGAGGTCGACCTCCGGGTGAAGGGGTTCGGCCACCACATCGCCGCGCTGCTCGCCAGTCCGGCCAAGGCGCAGATGTCGCGAGGCGGCACGGCGGCGCTGGCGCGGGCGCTGGAGAAGGCCGTTCACGCGTCCGGCGGCGAGATCCGGCTGATGACGGCGCCAAGCCGCATTCTGGTGGAGGACGGCCGCGCCGTGGGCGTCGAGACACGCAACGGCGAGCGCATCCGCGCCCGCCATTTCGTCGCATCCAGCATCGACCCGCATCAGACGTTTCTTGAGCTTCTCGCGCCGGAGCACCTGCCGGCAGCCGTCCGCCAGCAGGCGGAGGGGTTCCGCTACAACCTGCTGGCGCCGCTGTTCTCCCTCAACCTCACCTTGAGCGAGCCGCCCCGCTACGCCGCCGCCGAAAACTTCCCGGAGCTGGAGCGGTCCTTAATGGTCATCATGGGCCTCGATCATGTGGACCAGTATCCGGAGATTGTCCGGCATCACGAATCCGGCACGATCCCGCCGACGGTGATGT
>JACCSV010000299.1 GCA_013812805.1 Sphingomonas sp.
GCCAGACCCAGATCGCCAGCGGCCTCGCCTCCATTCTCAATGCCACCACCCCGATCTGGGGCGTGGTCGTCGCCCACTTCCTGACCAGCGACGAGAAAATGACGCCGCGCCGGCTGGGCGGCGTGCTGATCGGTTTCGGTGGCGTGGCGGTGATGATCGGCCCCGACCTGCTGCGCTCGATCGGCACCGACACGCTGGCCCAGCTTGCCTGTGTCGTCGCCTCGCTCAGCTATGCCCTCGCCGGCGTCTGGGCGCGCCGGTTCAAGGGCATGGGCTTGCCGCCGGTGGCGGTTACCACCGGCCAGCTGACCGTCGGCACGTTGGTGATGCTGCCGCTGGTGCTGCTGATCGACCAGCCGTGGACGCAGCCGTTGCCGTCGATCGAGGCGCTTGGCGCGATCTTCGCACTCGCCATCGTCTGCACGAGCTTTGCTTACATCCTGTTTTTCCGGCTGATCGATTCCTCCGGCGCGACAAATGCGCTGCTGGTCACCCTGCTGGTGCCGCCGGTGGCGATCCTGCTTGGCTGGCTGTTCCTGTCAGAAACGATCGGAGCACGCGATTTCGCCGGGCTGGCGCTGATCGCGGTCGGACTGGCGGCGATCGACGGGCGGCTGCTCAGCTTGCTTGGGCGCCCGCCGGCCCCTCGGCCAGCAGCCTAGCGGCCTCATCGCCGGTCCAGTCGAGATCGCCGACGAAGCGCCATAGTTCGCGGCCCTGCGCATCATAATAGATTGTCGTCGGCAGCACCTGCGCCCTGAGGGCGCCGGACAAGGTCATTTCCGGGTCATGCCAGGCTTCAAGGTCGGCAATCTTGTTCTGCTCGAGGAACGCGTCGACCGAGGCACGGGGCGCCATGTCCTGCGAAATCGCAATCACTCTTGGTGCTCCGGGCTGGCGGCTCAGCGCATCTAAAGTCGGCAATTCCTTGACGCAGGGGACGCACCATGTCGCCCAGATGTTGACCAGCAGCGGCTTGCCGCTGGCCTCGGCAAGGCTCGCGGGCTCATCTTGGGCGTCCCTGATCTCGATCATCGGTGCAGCTTCGCCCGCGTGACGTCGGTCGAGGCCCTTGGCTGGCTGACCGGTGTTCTCGGCTGGTGGAGCCTCCGACTGTCGATCGCAGCCGACGAGGACGAGCGTTGCAGCGATAAGCATCGGCCGAATGGCGAGCGATTTCATGGGCCGGGCGATAAATGGCCGCGCCCAGCCCGACAAGCCGGCTGGAACCTCGCGCCCGCAAGCGCTAGTCGACAAGGCATGAGAAAGTTTGCGATCATCATCTTGAGCGCGCCTCTGCTGGCCGCCTGCGGCAACATGGGCGACTTGGAGCCCGCCCCCGGTCGCGCGCTTCCGGTCAAGCCGCTGATGGCGCGCTCGACGCCAACGCCGACCGAATTGCTGACTCTCCCCGCTTATGCGAGCCCGGACCGCGTCGATGAGCTGGTTCGGCGTTCGGAGCCACGGGTCGGCGACCGCTTCGACCTGCCGCCGCCGAGCGGTGGGGCGCCCGACGTGCCGGTCGCCGCCGAGACTGGCGAGGATGAGGACGAGGTGAACTCCAAGGGCCCGGTTGACCCGCAATGACGGCACGCGTCAGGAAAGCGGTGTTCCCGGTCGCCGGCCTCGGCACCAGGCTGCTGCCGGCGACCAAGACGATCCCCAAGGAGATGCTGACGATCGTCGACCGGCCGCTGATTCAATATGCGGTCGACGAGGCGCGTGAGGCGGGCATCGAGCAGCTGATCTTCGTCACCGGCCGCGGCAAATCCAGCCTCGACGATTACTTCGACATGGCGTTCGAGCTCGAACGGACCATGGAGCAAGCCGGCAAGAGCCTCGATCCGCTTGAGCCCTCACGCAGCGGCTATGGCGAGATCGTCACCATCCGCCAGCAGCAGCCGCTCGGCCTCGGCCACGCGGTGTGGTGTGCGCGCGAGGTTATCGGCGACGAGCCATTTGCGGTACTGCTGCCCGACGAAGTCATGCGCGGCCGCCCCAATTGCCTGGCGCAAATGATGACGGCCTATGCGCAAGTCGGCGGCAACATCGTCGCCGCGCTCGAGGTCGATCCTTCCGAGACGCACAAATATGGCGTCGTCGATCCAGGCTCGCGCAACGGCCCGCTGACCGAGATCAAGGGGCTGGTGGAGAAGCCCGCCCCCGGCACCGCGCCGTCCAACCTGATGCTACCCGGCCGCTACATCCTGCAGCCGGAAGTTCTCCGCGCCCTCGACGCGCACGAAAAAGGCGCCGGCGGCGAAATCCAGCTGACCGATGCGATGGCCAAGCTGATCGGCCAGCAGCCGTTCCACGGCTTCAGCTTCGAGGGCCAGCGCTTCGATTGCGGCCATGCCGCCGGGTTCGTCATCGCCAACCTGGCGCTGGCGCTGGAGCGCGAAGACATCGCGCCAACGGTCCGCGAATTCCTGTCCGGACTGTAGTCCCCGGCCCTTACGGGTCGAGCTCGATGTCCCAGTACAAATAATCGCGCCAGGTTTCGTGCAGGTAATTGGGCGGAAAGCTCCGCCCGTGGTCCTGCAGCTGCCAGCTGGTCGGGCGGATCGCTGGCCGCTGGATGTGCATCCCCGCCTGTCGCGGGGTGCGGCCGCCCTTCTTGAGGTTGCAGGGCGCGCAGGCGGTGGCGACATTCTCCCACGTCGTCCGGCCGCCTTGCGAACGCGGGACGACATGGTCGAAAGTCAGCTCCTTGTGCCAGCCGCAATAGACGCAGCGGAAGCGGTCGCGGAGGAACAGGTTGAACCGGGTGAACGCCGGATATTCGTTGGGCCGAACGAACTGCCGAAGCGCGATCACCGACGGCAGCTTCAGCGCCCGGCTAGGACTGTGCACCTCGCGGTCATAGAGGCGACGACGTCGACCCGCTCGAGGAACATCGCCTTGACCGCGGTCTGCCACGGCCACAGGCTGAGCGGATAATAAGACAAGGGCGTGTAATCGGCGTTGAGCACGAGTGCCGGGCAGCTCTCCGGATGGCGGATCATCTCGGGATGATACATGGCGCGAGCAATGACCTTTCCGTCTCTTGCCCGACGAAACAGCTCCCGGCCCTGTCGCACGCAAGGAGGAGATGGGTCGCTTCGGGCCCGTCTTCCCTTGTGACCAGCCGGATGCCAACCCAGCGTGACATCAGCATGACAGCATTTTCTAGGACTCGCGGTCAAGTGGTATCCGTTCCTCCCCAGCAATTGCTGGGGAGGGGGACCGGCGAAGCTGGTGGAGGGGTAACTCGCCGCGCTATACCCCTCCACCAGCCAATCTCCGCTGGCTGGTCCCCCTCCCCACGCAAGCGTGGGGCGGAATTATGCTGACCAGCCGCTTCGCCCCATCACCGACCGGCCGGCTGCACCTTGGCCATGCCTACAGCGCGGTGCTTGCCGGAGCGGCCGGCGGGCGCTTCCTGCTGCGGATCGAGGATCTCGACCAGGGCAGAAGCCGGCCCGAGTTCATCGCCGGGATCGAAGAGGATCTGCGCTGGCTTGGCCTTGCATGGGACGGCGAGCCGCTGGTCCAATCGCAGCGCGGCGCCGCTTATGCCGACGCGCTCGAGCGGCTGCTGGAGATGGGGGTGAACTACCCCTGCTTCTGCACGCGCTCGGACATCGCGGCCGCACTCAGCGCCCCGCATGGCGCCTCCGTGCATTACCCGGGCACGTGTCGCGACCTGCCGGACGACCCCGGCCGGTGCCAGACGACTCCGCACAGCTGGCGGCTCGACGCGGCCAAGGCGCTCGCGGTGACCGGGCTGCCCATCTGGACCGAAGCCGACGGCCGCCGCTTCCAGGCCGCCAACGCGGACATCGATGACGAAATCCTCGCCCGCAAGGACGCACCGGCAAGCTATCATCTCGCCTGCGTCGTCGACGACGCGGCAAGCGGGGTCACCCTGGTGGTGCGCGGCGCCGACCTCCGCGCCTCGACGCCCGTCCAACGCCTGCTGCAATCCCTCCTCGGCTTGCCCCAACCCAGCTACCTCCACCACCCGCTGGTCGTTCACGAAGACGGCCGCCGACTCGCCAAGCGCGACCAGAC
>JACCSV010000306.1 GCA_013812805.1 Sphingomonas sp.
ACTTGAATCGGGCGACCGGATCCGGGCTGCGTCCCTCGACCAGATCGTCGCGCAAATCCGCGTCAAGCTCGCCGAGGTGCAGGCGCGCTAGCTTGGCGGCTTTCCCGTGACCGGCGTCCATGCCACAGGCGCTGCCGTGGACGCTCCATACGAAGTGCCGGAACAGCTGCAGCTGGGGGTTGCCCGCCTGCTTGCGCCCAATCCGTCGGCATTCACCTATACCGGTACCCAGACGTATCTTGTCGGCACGGACGAAGTCGCGGTGATCGACCCGGGGCCGGATTTGCCCGCGCATGTCGAGGCGATCGTCCGGGCGATCGCCGGCCGGCCCGTAGCCGCAATCCTGTGCACCCACACCCACCATGACCACAGCCCCGCCGCGGCGCCGCTGGCGAAGCGGACGGAAGCGCCGATCGTCGGCTGTGCGGCGCTGTCGCTGGCCAGCGTTGGCCCACGCGCGGATGCTGCCTTCGACGGCAAATACCGGCCCGATCGGGTGCTTGCGGACGGCGAGTCGATCGGTGTGGATGGCTGGACCCTTACCGCCGTCGCGACCCCCGGCCACACTTCCAACCTTCTGTGCTTCGCGCTCGAGGGCTCGGGGGCGCTGTTCAGCGGCGACCATGTGATGGGCTGGTCGACGACGGTGGTGGTGCCGCCGGACGGGAACATGGCCGACTACATGCGCAGCCTCGACAAGCTTCGCGAGCGCGACGAGCGTGTCCACTATCCGGCCCATGGCCCCGCGGTAACCAATCCGAAGCAATATCTGCGCGGCCTGATCGGCCACCGGATGCAGCGCGAGAAGCAGATCCTTGCAATCGTAAGTCGGGCGTCGAGCACGATCCCCGACATTGTCGCCGCCGCTTATTCTGGCCTTGACCCGAGGCTGACCGCCGCCGCCGCCGGTTCGGCGCTGGCGCATCTGCTGGACCTTGAGCAGCGCGGGCTCGTTGTTCAGGAGGGCGAGCGATGGAGAGCAGTTCAATGACGACGGAAGAAGCCGGTTCGCGCCGACAGCCGAACTGGCTCGCAATCCTCCTCGGGGCCGCGGCCATAATCGGGGCCTTGCTGGTGTGGCGCAATTTCGAAGAGCAGCGCGAGAGGAAGGCGGCGCTCGGCGCGATGGTCACTGCCTTTCAAAAGCAGAACAGCCTCAGCGTCTTTCGAGCGCAAGTTCCCACATTCGTGCACAATAAGGAGTCGCGGTTTTTCGGTTTGCTCGATGCCGAGCAGATCGGGGTGATCCCGGCGACGATCGAGTACCGCCTCGACCTCAGCAAGCTGAAGCCCGGTAGTTTCCGGTGGAACGAGGACGCGGAGACAATGCAAGTAACGATCCCGGATCTTACGGTCACTGAGCCGTCTCTCGACACTCGCCGGGCACGGCTCGTGAACCGCGGTATCCTCGTTTCGGGCGATGCGGCCATGAACCTGATGCGCAAGAACATGGGCACTGCCCGGGCGACCGCCATCCGGGAGTCGCGCAACCCCGAAATGGTGGCGATGGCGCGATCTGCCGCACGAGAGATGATGACTCAAAATGTCACCCTGCCGCTTCGCGCGGCGGGCTTTGCCGACGCCAAAGTCACGGTTCGGTTCGCCGACGAGCCGAGCGCCAATGCCGACCCTAGCTATCTCGATCGCTCGCTCACATATAACCAGGCCATTGAAGCAGCGCGCAAACGCCGCGCCGCCGAAGGACAGAGATGAGCGTACACGCACCGAGCCTCAAAGGGCTCGATTTGCTCGGCGAGATCGAGCGGCTCAAGCGCGAGCGGAACGCCGTCATTCTCGCGCATTATTATCAGAAGCCCGAAATCCAAGACCTCGCCGATTTCGTCGGTGACAGCCTCGATCTGTCGCGCAAGGCGGCGGCGACCGATGCCGAGGTGATCGCATTTTGCGGCGTTCGCTTCATGGCCGAGACGGCCAAGATCCTGTCGCCGGAAAAGACGGTGATCCTGCCCGACATGGACGCCGGCTGCAGCCTCGAGGATTCCTGCCCGCCCGACCAGTTCAAGGCGTTCCGCGAGGCGCACCCCGACCATATTGCGCTGACCTACATCAACTGTTCGGCGGCGGTGAAAGCGCTGTCCGACATCATCGTCACCTCCAGCAGCGCGCAGGTGATTCTCGACCAGATCCCGCAGACACAGAAGATCATCTTCGGGCCCGACCGCCACCTTGGCGGCTACCTGGCGCGCACGACCGGTCGCGACATGCTGCTGTGGCCCGGCATCTGCATCGTCCACCAGGCGTTTTCGGAGACCGAGCTGCTCAAGCTCAAGGCCGAGTATCCGGATGCTCCGGTCGCCGCGCATCCCGAATGCCCGCCGCACATCGTCGAACTTGCCGACCATGTCGGCTCGACCCGCTCGATCCTCGATTTCGCGTTGAGTTCGCCGGCGGACACGATCCTCATCGCCACCGAGCCGCATATCATCCACCAGATGGAAAAAGCCGCGCCCGGCAAGACGTTCATCGGAGTGCCCGGCGGCGACGGCAACTGCAACTGCAACATGTGCCCGTACATGGCGCTCAATACGCTGGAGAAGCTGTACGTCGCGTTGCGCGATCTCGAGCCGCGGATCGAGCTTTCGGGCGAGGTCATGGACGCGGCCCGGGTGCCGCTCGAGCGGATGCTGGAAATGGCCGGGCGGACGGTCGGGCAAGGCGACGTCGGCCGGCCCGTGATCGACCCGAGGATCAGCGGCGACTAGGCGGCGGCCGAACGGCTGTGCCCTCTACCGTCGCCCCCGACGGATGGTGCTTGTCGAGGTGGCGCTTGATGATGCGCAGGTTGCGGGTGTTAGAGCGGAAGAAATAATCGGGGATGGCGCCGACGATCGGGATCATGCCGAGCATCCAGTCGACGCCGATATTGCCGCCCATCCGCGCCATCTGTATCTTCGACATGCCCAGGTTGCGCGCTTCCCAGGCGAGATAGGCACCGATCGCCGCGGCCGCCGTCGGCCCGGCGAAGGGTACGAAATCGAGGATCACGTCGAGCCCAACCGGGCGGTTGAGACCCGGGATCACGACCAGCCGCTCCATCACCCGCTCGAGCCCCTCGACTCGACGGCGCACCGACTCCGGATCGTTGGGCAGGGCTGGGAAGCTGCGGTTTCGGCCGGCAGGGTCGTCCATCATTCCTCCCGCGACAGCCGTTCTTCTAGCCCGGTGAGCGTGTGAAGAGCGAAGCGGTTCCCGGAAAAGCCGCTGACCCGCGGTGAAACCAGCGACCAGCGGACCGGCGCCGCCAGCGGAATGAACAATTGTGCCGCATCGATTTGTCGTGACGCCTCGAGCAGCAGAGCACTTCGCTGGGCAAGAACCAGGGTCGAGCGGGCGCCTTCGATCAGCTCGTCGGCTTGGCTGTCGCATACCTTAGCGACGCCGCATCGGAAGCTGCGCAGGAACCAGGCCGGGGAATTGGACGGAGCGACCTGGTCGACCAGGCGCAAGTCGGCCCGTGACCGCCGCTCGGCAAGCTCGACGTCCAGCCCAATCGCCCCCCAGTCGCGGCGAAGGCGGTCGAGCAGCAGCTCCGACCCCGGCCCCTCGGGCAGCGCAATCCGGATCGAGCGCCGCTCTGGGCCGAGCAGCTGCCTTGCGGTTGCGACCAGCGCCGGTTGCCGTTCGGCCAACGGAACAGCCGTCCACGGCTGCGGCGCCGGGTCGGGTAGGTCGGCAAGGCCGGGCTCGAGCACCGTCGTGCGGGGGGCCAGCCCCGGAACCGCAAACGCCGCAAGCAGTGCCTCGCGGTCGATCGCCTGGCTCAGCAGTTGCCGGACCTCTGCAGTGGCAAGCAGACCCTCGGCCCTGACCGGCACCAGTCCGAACAGTCCCGATGCAGGATCGAACTGCAGCGCCCGACGCGGTAACTCGATGGCGCGGGCGTAAGGCAGGTCGGCGAAGGTCCCGCCGATCACGAGGTCGGCTGTTCCGGCAGCAAACTGGGCAACCGCTTCGCGCGCCGAAGCGCTTCGCAGCTGCAGCTGCTCGGTCCGGGTTTGCTCTTCGTCCGGTGTTGCGACTTCGCGCGTCAGCCGCACTAAGGCCTGCTCGCGCTGGAGGGCGAACGGGCCTGCGCCCTGGCCCTGATAAACCAGCGTCAGCTGTGGGTGGGCAAGCAGTTGCAGCAGATCTGGCCGGGGCGAGTTGAGCCGGATTTCCAGAACCCGGTCCGTCATCGGCACGACTTCCGCGACTGCGCCCAGGGCGTCCTTGATCGGGTTCTCGCTGCCGGGAGCGATGTGTCTGCGCAGCAGCCGGGCGACCCGCTCGGCGGTGACTCGGCGGCCGTCCGGCCACTCGGTATTGGCAAGCCGGAAGATGTAGCTCAGGCCATCGTCGCTGACGTTCCAGGTCTCGGCGAGGCCGGGCACCACCTGGCCCCGAGCATCGAAGCGAACCAGCCCTTGTGCGGTGCTGGCCAGAAGCAAAGCGTCAGCGATGCCGATCGGTGCTTCCGAGGGGTCGGTGATGGTCGGCGAATCGCCGATGACAACAACCGCGAGAGTGCCGCCCGCCTGCCGATCGCAGCTCGAGCCGAGCGAAGCGGCGGCAACAACAAGCGCGAAACAAAGCGCGCGGCGAAGGAGGAACGGCCGCATCGGTGCAGCTTTAGCTTCAATCGGCTGTTCAGCAACCATCTGGCTATATCGCCCCAGGTGTTTTATAGACCTAAGACAGTTGGCGACTCCGGCAAGGGATTTCCAGTGGCGGATTACGACGGGATTTGGAGCCGTAACGGCGTCAACGTCGAAGAACTGCCCGATCCGCTGGCGCCGGGTTCGCCCGCGCAGCCGCCTGCCGAGGACGATTCGCAATCACCGCCACGGCGATCGCGTTGGCGCTGGTTCAAGCGCGGCTTCTATATCATCTCGGCGGTATTGCTGCTGACGATCATCTGGCTGATCGTCACCGCGCCGCTATCGCGCGCACTCGAACCATTGCCCGATCCGGCGATGCTGTTCCTGTCCGAGGAGGGGCAGCCGATCGCTCGCCGCGGCGCGATGAAGGAAGCGCCGGTCGAGGTCGCCGAACTCGATCCGCTGACGCCCGCCGCCTTCATCGCCATCGAGGACCGACGCTTCCACAGGCACTGGGGCATCGACCCGCGAGCGATCGGCCGCGCCTTCGTCACCAACGTTAGGGCCGGGGGAGTGAAGCAGGGCGGGAGCACGATCACCCAGCAGCTCGCCAAGACCAGCTTCCTGTCGTCCGACCGAAGCCTCAAGCGCAAGGCGCAGGAGGTGATCATCGCCTTCTGGCTGGAGTCCTGGCTGACCAAGGAAGAGATTCTGTCGCGCTATCTGTCGAGCGTCTACTTCGGCGACGGCGTCTACGGACTGCGAGCCGCATCCCGCCATTATTTCGACCGCCAGCCGGAGCGGATGACGCTGGCGCAATCAGCGATGCTCGCCGGCGTGGTCCAGGCGCCGTCGCGGCTGGCGCCGACCCAGAACCTCAAGCTGGCGCGGGCGCGAAGCCGCCTAGTCCTGCAGGAGATGGCCGACACCGGCGTCATCACGCAGGCACGGGCGAGCTCGACCGGTTCGGCGCGCCCCGTCGCTAAGCGCGGCAAGCTTCCCACCGGCACCTATTTTGCCGACTGGGTCGCGCCGTTTGCCCAACAAGCGTTCGACGCCGAATTCGGGCAGATCAGTGTCGCGACGACTCTCGATCGCGACCTTCAGCGGCTGGCCGTCCAGGCGATCGGCAATGCGTCGCTCGGCGGTGCGCAGGCGGCGCTGGTCGCGATGCGTCCGGACGGGCGGGTGGTGGCGATGATCGGCGGCAGGAGCTATCGCCAAAGCCCGTTCAACCGTGCCACCCAGGCGCGCCGCCAGCCGGGTTCGGCGTTCAAATTATTCGTCTACCTCGCGGCCCTGCGCGCCGGCTGGACGCCGGACAGCATCATCGAGGACAAACCGATCACCCTCGGCGGCTGGAGCCCGGTCAACAACGACGGCGTCTATCGCGGGTCGATTACCCTGCGCGAAGCTTTCGCACGATCGAGCAATGCGGCGACGGTGCGGCTTTCCGAAAGCGTCGGCCGCGGCAATGTGCTGCGCGCTGCCCGCGATCTTGGGATCACCACGCCGCTTCCGAACGCGCCAAGCGTCGCCTTGGGCACTGCGGGGGTCAATTTGGTGCAACTCACTGCGGCCTATGCGGCGATTGCATCAGGCCGCTACCCGGTGCGTGGGCGGGGACTTCCGACCGAGGAAGAGGAAAAGGGCGGGTTCGCCTCGCTGTTCGGAAGCGCCAGCGGCAGCCTCGAGCCGAACCGCGACCGGGCGGCGATGCTCGACTTGTTGTGGGCGGCGGCCAACGACGGCACCGGGCGCCGCGCGGTGCTCAGAGTCCCGACGTTCGGCAAGACCGGGACCAGCCAGGACAATCGCGACGCAGTGTTCGTCGGCTTTGCCGGGGACCTGGTCGTCGGGGTGTGGGTCGGGCGCGACGATAACAAGACGCTCGGCAAGGTCACGGGCGGCACGCTGCCGGCGCAGATCTGGCGGAAGTTCATGTCCGGCGCGGTCGCAATCGACCGGCGGGCGGGGCCGCCGCTGCCCCGACGCTACCCGGCGCCTGGCGAGCGGGACCAACCGCCAGTGCAGAATCCCAGCCCTCTGCCGGAAGACTGGAGCGAGGCGACCCAACCATTTCGCGATGTGATTCGTGAGATTGAAAAGATGCTCGGCGAGGAGTGAGCGCGCTTCAGCGGCGTTGGTCGCGAGCGACCCAAATCTCCGTGTCATTAGCCCGTGCTGCGATTCGGTAGGCACTCATTGCGTTGGCAATCGCCTGCTCGCGCATCAGCCACGATTTCGTCGGCCGGTGGACCAGGATGACATCAGGCGAATTGCGCTCGATGTCAGTGGCGAAGGAGTTGATGTCCTCGCGATAGAATTGCTGCGCCAGCGGATCATCGAGCCCGGCGAAGCGGGCGCCGCTGGCGGTGAACAGGCCGGCTCGAGAGCCAACCCAGTGACCGCCTACGTTGCGGGTCACCGGATGTCCGGTGACAAGTTGGGGGCTAAGCGCGATCATCTTCGGCGCCGGGGGGCCGACCTCCCGAACTGCTGCGGCCACTGCGGCGTCAGGGCGGATGGCCCAGTGATACATTACCGACAGCGCGACGGTCGCCAGGCCCACGCCGATGGCCGCTCGCCGAATTTGGGCGATCTGGGGCAGTGTCAGCATCGTGAAGGCGGCGCCGAGCGCCAGCGCAGCGCCGGGCAGCCAGTGATTGGGATAATTCTTGGCTTGCACGTACGCCGCCAACAGGAAGCCCAGTGAGCCAAGACCCCATGTCACCGCGATCGACGGAATCTTCGGCGCGCGCAGCAGGGCAGCAAGCCCGAAACAAATTGCCGGATAGAGGGCGGGGCCGACCGCAACTTTCCACAGCGTCTCGTGCATCGGAGCGTAGGTGTGCGCGATCACCGGCAGCCAGTCGAAATAGGCTCGCGAAAACGCCAGCAGCGCGACCGCATACAATCCAATCGCGACCGTAGCGGCGACAATTCCCGGCAGGAGCGGTGACAGCGATCGCCGCCTGAATGCGACCCAAAGCGCCGGAGCGACAACCGCAAGAAGAAAATAGGGCTTGATTACGATTACTAGCCCCGCGGCAAAGCCGGTCGCATACGTCGCTGGCCGAGGGAGGGGCTTGCCTTCGCCGATGACTGCCAGCGCGACGAGCGCGGGCATGGCTAACAGCAGGGCGGCATGTTCGCGTTGGGCGAACAGGGCCATCGGCAGAACGAGGGCAATGAAGCTCAGCGCACCAGCCAGCCAAACGGGTGAGGGCACGACGTCGAGCCGCGAAGCAAGGCCGATGCTCGCTCGGACGCTAGCCAGGCCCGCAGTGACGAACCCCGCGGCCACGACCGCTTCCGGCTTCGCGCCGATCAGCTCGGCCAACCATACGAGCGGGACATAGAGCCATACTGAGGCAGGTGGATTGAGTTCGAAGATCTCAACGTAAAGCCGGTCGCCAGACAACACGCGCTCGCTGACCGTGATCAGCCACGAGACGTCGGCGTCGATGGGGATCCACAAACTCTGGATTGCGATCGCCACGAGCGCGGTCAGGCCGACTGCGATCGTCGAGCGTCGGTCAAAATACGGTTGAACTCCCCCGGGCTTCGTGCCGACGGCATCGAATTTTATGGCGCGCGTGCTCATGCAGGCACTGTTAGCCGGTGGGCGTAAAGGGGCGGTTAAACCGCCAGTGCGGCTGTCGCGCTCTCCCTCGGTTAGGTGTTCGTCAACCTCTAGTTTTAACGCTTCTTCAACTCGTCGGGTCCTACTTCTGTGGGCAACCTACGCAGGGTGATTGAGCGCAGGTGGGGGCATCTTCCCCGAAAGTGGAACCTAAGGAGATCGGACATGGCCAAGTTTCTGAAGCTGATTAAGAACGACAAGGGTGCAACCGCCATCGAGTACGGCCTGATTGCCGCTCTGATCGCCGTTGCGGCGATCGGCGCAATGGGCGCCGTCGGCACTGAACTGTCGGGTACGTTCAGCTCGGTTGCGACCAAGCTCTAAGCGACGGTCGTTCGAAAAGGGCGGCGGTGCCGAAAGGCGCCGCCGTTTTTTTTGTGCCCTGCGCGTTTCGTTCCCCTCTTGTTCTGATGGAACAAAGGTAGTACAGGTGGATTCCCTAAGGGCGGAGCTCGGTCGCCCGTTGACGAGAGGATGAAGGCCATGGCAGCGCAGCTCAGAGTCATCGGAAGCGGATTGGAATCTCCCAGCATGGATCGGCAAAAGGCGCTCGAAGCAGCGCTCGCACAAATCGACCGGGCATTCGGCAAGGGCTCGGCGATGAAGCTGGGCAGCCGCGAGAAGATGGAAATCGACACGGTTTCGACGGGCAGTCTCGGCCTCGACATCGCGCTTGGGGTCGGCGGTCTTCCGCGCGGCCGGGTGGTCGAGATTTACGGGCCGGAGAGCTCGGGCAAGACGACTCTGGCGCTGCATGCGATCGCCGAGGCGCAAAAGGCCGGCGGGACCGCCGCCTTCGTCGATGCCGAGCACGCGCTTGACCCCGTTTATGCCAGGAAGCTTGGCGTCGACATCGACGAATTGATCGTCTCGCAGCCCGATACCGGCGAGCAGGCGCTCGAGATTGTCGACACTTTGGTGCGCTCCAATGCCATCGACGTGCTGGTCATCGACTCGGGCGCGGCGCTGGTGCCGCGGGCCGAGATCGAAGGCGAGATGGGCGACAGCCACGTCGGCCTGCAGGCGCGGCTGATGAGCCAGTCGTTGCGCAAGCTGACCGGCTCGATCAGCCGCTCGCGCTGCACCGTCATCTTCATCAACCAGCTGCGGATGAAGATCGGCGTGATGTACGGCAACCCGGAGACGACGACCGGCGGCAATGCGCTGAAATTCTACGCGTCGGTGCGCCTCGACATCCGCCGCATCGGCCAGATCAAGGATCGCGACGACATCGTCGGCAACACCACTCGGGTGAAAGTCGTCAAGAACAAGGTCGCGCCGCCGTTCAAGCAAGTGGAGTTCGACATCATGTACGGCCAGGGTGTGTCCAAGGTCGGCGAGATCCTGGACCTCGGGGTCAAGGCCGGGCTGGTCGAGAAGTCGGGCGCTTGGTTCAGTTACGATTCGGTGCGCATCGGCCAGGGGCGCGAGAATGCCAAGACTTACCTGACCGAAAACCCGGAGATGGCGCAGCGCATCGAAAATGCGATCCGCGGCCGCACCGAGAAAGTCGGCGAAGCCTTGATGGTCGGCGGCGGCGACGAGGACGAAACGTCCGAGTAGGCGCTCTCCTCTCTCCGGCTCAAGCCGGAAGGAGAGGGACCTGTCGCTTAAGGCGCCGGCGCCGGTTGCACGTCCGGCCCGGCGAACAGGCGCTTGGGCTCGGTTAGCAGCACCAGGACCAGCGCCCCGGCGGCGCAGCCTGCCATTCCCCACAGGAACGGCATGACGGTGCCGTCGAACGCCTGGCCAATGCCGAGGCCGATCGCGGCGCCGCCGATGGTACCGACCACGCCCTGGACCGAAGAAGCGGTGCCGGCGACCGGCCCCATATGCTCCATCGCCAGCGTCGACAGGTTCGACGAAGTGAGGGCGAAGCAGGCCATCGCCAGGCCCTGAAAGATGACGAACAGCATTAGTGTCTCTCCGCCAGCGGCCGCAATCAGAACGTGGACCAGCGTGATCGCGGCGAACCCGACCGCTCCGCCATGGCCGACTCTGCGCAGTCCCCAGCGACCGACGAAGCGGGCATTGGCCCACGAGCCGAGCGCCATCGGCGCAGCGACCGCGGCGAACACCAGGCCGATCATGTCCGGCGCCTTGAAGACGTCGAAGGTGATTTGCTGGATCGACGCGATGTAGGCGGTGAGGCTGCCGAAGGTCGCGGTCAGCGCCAGCGTGTAGCCGCGCGACTGCGGCTCGCGCACGGTCACCCACGCAGCGCTGCCGATGTCGCGCCAGTTGAGGCTCCGCCGATATTCGGGGCGAAGCGTTTCGGGCATCCGCAGCCATGCCCAGGCGATCATGATCGCGCCCTAAGCGGCCAGCACGAGAAATATCCACCGCCACGGCGCGAACAGCAGGATCAGCTGCCCGACGCTTGGAGCAAGCACCGGCACGACCATGAACACCATGAACACGAGGCTCATCACCCGCGCCATCTCCTCGCGCTCGAACAGGTCGCGGACCATGGCCACGACCAGCACCCGGGTGACCGCCGCCGACGCGCCTTGGAAAAAGCGGGCGGCGATCAGCAAAGTGAAGCTGTACGCCATTCCGCACAACAACGCGGCGATCGAATAGAGCGCGACGCCGACAGCGAGGACCGGCTTGCGACCGAAGCGGTCGGCAAGCGGTCCCCAGAGCAGCTGCGTCGAACCGAATCCGAACATGTATAGGACGACGACCAGCTGGCGGCGGTTCTCCTCGCTCACGCCAAGGTCGGCGCCGATCG
The DNA here is from genome assembly GCA_013812805.1 of Sphingomonas sp. Classification (GTDB taxonomy): domain Bacteria; phylum Pseudomonadota; class Alphaproteobacteria; order Sphingomonadales; family Sphingomonadaceae; genus Sphingomicrobium. The sequence goes on from JACCSV010000306.1 coordinate 10,979, forward strand.
CCGGAAGCGCCGGGATCATCGCATCGATCGCAAAGGCGTTGAGCGCCATCAGGCCCGCGAGCATCGCCGTCATCTCGCAGCGGCCCGGGCGTCGCCGCTCGGGCGCCGCTACCGCGTCGGGATTAATTGGTTGGTCCATCGCCGGCGCTGCTGGCCGATCGCCCGGCCGCGTGCAACAGTGGGTGAAGATTCGACGATCGCGAGGACTGGAATACGAGTGAACCTGGACCGGCGGGCATTTCTTGGCACCGGCGCTGCCGCGGCGCTGCTGCCTGCGGGATTAGCGAGCGGCGCCGCGGCACAACCGCAAGGCGCTTCGATTAAGCTTCCGCCGGCGATCACGCGCGAGGAACGGCTCGCACGCCTCGCCAACGCGCGCTCGCTGATGCAGCGCCACGGCATCGGCGCGATCGTCGTCGAGCCCGGCGCCAGCCTCGATTATTATACCGGCGTCCAGTGGCGGCGCTCGGAGCGACTTACCGCGGCGG
>JACCSV010000323.1 GCA_013812805.1 Sphingomonas sp.
TTATTTGCGGGTACCGCTATTTAGCGGGCGTGGCGCCTGGCTGGGGGTCGGCCGCCGGAGCCTTGGCCTCGATCGCCCGCCGCGCCATCTCGGCAAGCTCCTGGACCGAGAAGGGCTTGGGCAGGAATAGCACGTTGTCGAGGTCGATCGACTTGCGCAATTGCTCCTCGGCGTAACCCGACATGAACAGGATCGGCAGCTTGGGCCAGCTCAGCCTCGCCTCGCGGACCATCGTCGGCCCGTCCATCGCCGGCATCACCACGTCGGTGATCAGAAGCACGATCTCGTCGCCGATACGGCCAAGCACCTCGAGCGCCTCCTCACCGTTGGTGGCGGTGACCACTGTGTAGCCGTGGCGGGTCAGCGCCCGCTCGGCGACCGTGCGCACCATCGGCTCGTCCTCGACCAGCAGCACGGTGCCGCTGCCCCACAGCTCGTTGGCCTTGGGCTTGGCGGTGCGGCGAGCCTTGCCGCTCTCCTGCTCGACGTGGTGGACCGGCAAATAGATCACGAACTGCGTCCCCTCGCCGACCTTGGAATCGGCAAAGATGAAGCCGCCCGACTGCTTGACGATGCCGTAGACGGTCGAAAGGCCCAGTCCGGTGCCCTTGCCCACTTCCTTGGTGGTGAAGAAGGGCTCGAAGATCTTGCCGAGCACGTTGGGGGCAATCCCGCAGCCGGTGTCGGTCACCGACAAGGCGCTGTAATCGGCGATCGGCAAGATGTCGGAGCCAAGCTCCGCGACCTGGTTCGCGAGCACCGGATAGGTCTGGATGGTCAGGGTCCCGCCGCTGCGGTCCCCCGACACCATCGCGTCGCGGGCATTGACCGCAAGGTTGACGATGACCTGCTCGAGCTGTCCGGGATCGGCTCGGACCGAGCCGAGGTTGCGGCCGTGCTTGACCACCAGCGTCACCGTCTCGCCAAGCAGGCGTTTCAACAGATGCGAGACTTCGGCGACGACGTCGGTCAGCTGCAGCACTTGCGGGCGAAGCGTCTGCTGGCGCGAAAAGGCCAGCAGCTGGCGGGTCAGGCCGGCGGCGCGGTTGGAATTCGACTTGATCTGATGGATGTCGTCATAGTCGCTGTCGCCCGGGGTGTGCCGCATCAGCATCAGGTCGCAATGGCCGATGATCGCTGTCAGGATATTGTTGAAGTCGTGGGCGACTCCGCCGGCCAGCTGCCCGACCGCCTGCATCTTGGTCGCCTGCGCCACCTGGCGCTTGAGCTTGGCCTCCTCGCTATTGTCCTTGAGCAGCAGCAGCACGACCGCATCGCCAAGCCCGCGCAAGCCGGCGATGGTCAGCGCCACCGGCTCCTTGGGGTTGCGCGTCAGGCGGACCGCGATATCCCCCGACATCGCCGGGCCGCGCGCGTTGCGCCGCACCGCGTCGGCGACCGCGGCCTTGTCCTCCTTGGTCACCAGGTCGCCTGGGTAGACTGGGCGCATGTCGCTGCTGATCCCGGCGGCGGCGCGGAAACCGTCGTTCATCGTCAGGAAGCGCCCGTCGCGATCGACCAAAGCCAGGCCGATCGGCAGGATGTCGAGCATCGCCTGCAGATGCGACGTGCTCGACAGCGCCGCGCTGTCCGGGGTTTCGAACAGATAGAAGATGCCGTTGCCGGGCGGCGCCGGCGGGTCGATGGGGATATGCACGGCGCGCAGCGGCCGCGCGCCTTCCCCTTCCGCGACCAGCCTGACGTGGCCGTCTTCGTCGATATCGATCAGAGCGTCGAACGAGACGTCTTCGTCGGTCCGCCCGGCCAGCGCGCGGGTGGCGAACGGGCGGTTGAAGGCGCGAACCTTGCCATCCGGGCCGACCAGCGCTGCCAGCACCCCAGCGTCTCCGAGCGCTTCGCCGGCGGCCCCCCGGATTCGCCCCGACACCAGTGCCACGGGGTCGTCGCGCCGGGTGTCCGGAAAGCGCCACAGCAAAAGGTCGCTGCGGGCGCCAATGCGCTCGACCTCGATCGCCACCGGCCCGCTGCTGGTCTGGATCCCGGCAACGCAGCCGGCGCCGTCGCGCCACGCCATCTGCTGCGCCGAAGCGAGCCCCTGCGCCGATTCCTCATCGGTCGCCAGCTTGGGTGGCGGCTTGCCGCTGCCGAACTGCTCGCGATAGGCGGCGTTGGCGAGCAGCAGGCTGCCGTCGGCAGCGGTGATCGCGGTGGCGTCCCGGCTAAGCGCCAGCGCCGCCCCGACAACGGAGAAATCGGGCCCGGCGACCGCCTGCGCGAGGTCGACCGCAGGCTTTCGCGATCGCATCGCCAGCAGCGCCGCCCCTGCAACCACCAGCAGCAAGGCAACCAGCGGTAAGCCCGCAATCCATGCCAGCGCGGCCAGCGTCAGCGCGGACGCCGTCACCAGCGCCGGCAGCAGATAGGCGCCGGCCCGGTCGAGCGGGTGAGCACCGCTGGAAGGCAGATCGTGCTGCAGCATCCGCCGCACGGTAGCGGCTTACGTCGCCCCTACCAAATGCGAACCCGCTCTGGCGGCGCCAAGTAAAGCTTCTGCCCCGACCGCACGTCAAAGGCGGGATACCAGGGGTCGAGGTTGCGGACGACCGCCACTCGCTGCTCCGACGGCGAGTGGGGATCGGTGATCAGCCGCTGGCGAAGGTTGGCCTCGCGGTAATTGCGCCGCCACACCTGCGCCCAACCCAGATAGAAGCGCTGGTCGCCAGTGGTTCCGTCGATCACCGGCGCTTCCTTGCCTCCGAGCGAGGCCTTGTACGCGTCATAGGCGACCGTCAGTCCCGCAAGGTCGCCGATATTCTCGCCAAGCGTGAAGTCGCCCTTCACGAACCCGCCGGGCAGCACCTCATATTTGTCATACTGGGCGATGAGCGACTTGCCGGCGGCTTCGAACGCCTTGAGGTCGGCGGGAGTCCACCAGTCGGCGAGGCGCCCCTGCTCGTCATACTTGGCGCCCTGGTCGTCGAAATGGTGGCTGATCTCGTGCCCGATGACGGCACCGATGCCGCCATAGTTGAGCGCCGGGTCGGCATTGGGATCGAAGAACGGTGCCTGCAGGATCGCTGCCGGGAAAACGATCTCCATCATGCCGAAATTGGCATAAGCGTTGATCGTCATCGGGGTCATGCCCCATTCCCACCTGCGAACCGGGCCGCCGAGCTTGGCGATCTGATATTCGTGCTCAAACGCTGCCGAGCGCATGGCATTGCCGATGAGGTCGCCGCGGCGGACCTCCAGCCCGGAATAGTCGCGCCACTGGTCAGGATAGCCGATCTTGGTGGTGAAGTTGGCGAGCTTGGCCCGCGCCCGCGCCTTGGTTTCCGGCGCCATCCAGGCGAGGTTGTCGATGCGCCGCCCCATCGCCGCAACGACATTGCGGACCAGCTCGTCGGCCGCAGCCTTGGTCTCCCGCGGGAAATGGCGCTGAACGTAAATCTGGCTGACATCGTCGGCCAATGTGCCGGTGGTGAAATCGACCGCACGCTTCCAGCGCGCCTCCTGCTCCGGAGTGCCCGACAGGACCGTCCCGTAAAAGGAGAACGCTTCCTTGTCGAAAGCCGTCGGAAGATAGTCCGAATAGCTGTTCAACGAGCGGACCATCAGCTGGTCCTTGAGCACCTGCAGCGGCGCCCGCGAGACGATCCGCGCAGTGCCGGTGATTGCGCTCGGCTGCGCGACGAGCAGCTCGTTGGCATTCACTCCAAGGCCGCTCATGAAGCTCGCGAAGTCGAAGCCCGGGGCCCGCCGCTGCAGCTCGGCCAGCGTCATCTTGTTGTAGGTCTTGGTCGCGTCGCGGCTTTCGACCTGGGTCCAGTGGACCTTGGCGATCTGCATCTCGAGATCGGCGATGGCCCGCGCGCGACGGGCCGCGTTCGCCTCGCCGGCAAGGTTCAGCATGTTGGTCAGGTGCTGGACATATTTGGCGCGGATCTCGGCCATCCGCGCGTCCTTGCCGAGGTAATAGTCGCGGTCCGGCAGTCCAATGCCGCCCTGGACGAGCGAATAGGCGTATTGGGTGTTCACTTTGTCATCGAGGCCGACGTAGCTTGGGAACGGCGTGGCGATGCTCATGCGGTCGGCCTTGGCGTATAATTCGGCAAGCCCGGCCTTGCTGTCGAGTTCCCTGATCTCGGCAAGCCACGGCTCGAACGGGGCAAGGCCCTTGGCCTCGACCGCGGCCTGGTCGATGAAGCTCGCATAGGCAGCGCCGATCTTGTTGCCGGGGTCCTTGGCGGCTTCTTCGATGATCACCCGGGTTCGCTCGCGCGACAGATCGTCGAGCACGTTGAAGGTCCCGTAATTCGACTTGTCGGCCGGGATCGGCGTGTTCTTCACCCAGGTGCCATTGGCATGCTCGTAGAAATTGTCGCCGGGCAGGACGGTCGTATCCATCCCCGTCGTGTCGAATCCGTATGTGCCGATCTGCGCGGCTGGCGCTGGAGCGGAAGCCGGCGCCGGGTCGGCGGGAGCCATCGCGACCGGCTCTGCAATCGCCGGAGCGACCTCGGCCGTGCGGGTGGCGCAGCCGGCAAGCGCAGTGCTGGCGGCGAGAAAGCAGATCAAACGATTCATCGAAACTCTCCGGAAGAATGATATTGAGCGCCAAGCGGGGGCTGGTGCTACCTTGGCAGCCCGCCGCGCTGGCGGACAGAATCGAACGACGACTGGTAGCCGCACGACGACGAACGGCCAAATCCTTCCCGTTCAGCAGCTTGCCGCTCAGCCGCGTCGGAGCAGCCGCTGCTTCTCGCGGTTCCAATCGCGTTCCTTTATCGTCTCGCGCTTGTCGTGGGCCTTCTTGCCCCGCGCCAGCGCCAGCTCGACCTTTGCCCGGCCGGCGGCGTTGAAGTAGAGCGACAGCGGCACCAGCGTCAGCCCCTGACGGGTGACGGCGCCGTGCAGCTTGTCGATCTCGCGGCGCTTCAACAGCAGCTTGCGGGGCCGGCGGGGCTGGTGGTTGGCGCGGTTGCCGTGGCTGTATTCGGGGATGTGGCTGTTGATCAGCCAGACTTCCTCCCCCTCCACCGCCGCATAGCTTTCCGCGATCGACCCCTCGCCGAAGCGAAGCGACTTTACCTCGGTCCCGGTCAGCGCGATGCCGGTCTCGACCCGGTCCTCGACGAAGTAATCGTATCGAGCGCGCCGGTTCTCGGCGACGACCTTGGCTTTGTCGAACGGGGGTGGGAGCGGTTTGGCCATTTCAGGTGGCGGTTAGCAAAAGACTGTCCTCCCGCGAAGGCGGGAGCCCAGGACTGGACCCCTGCCTTCGCAGGGGAACATCAAATTAGCCCCGCATGCTCCAGTGCCGCGTCGACAGCGCGTTTGGACGCATCGCTTGCCTCGACCAGCGGCAGGCGCAGCTCGGCGAGGAAGCCGGGGCGCACCCGGCTCAGCGCATATTTCGCTGGCGCGGGGGAGGCGTCGGTGAACAAGGCCGCGTGCAGCGGGTAGAGCCGGTCCTGCAGCTCGAGCGCCAGAAGCCATTGGTTATCCATCATCGCCTTCTGAAACTCAGCGCAAAGTTTCGGCGCGACGTTGGCGCTGACCGAGATACAGCCTACCCCGCCCATCGCGTTGAAGCCGAGCGCCATGTCGTCGTTGCCGCT
>JACCSV010000329.1 GCA_013812805.1 Sphingomonas sp.
CCAGCTCGGGTCGAGCTGGGTGCCCGAACTGGTTGCGCTGGGGGCGCTGGAGCCACTGGACCGCGCGATCACGGGGTCGAAGGTGGTCGAACCCAGGGATTTCTTTCCCGGCGGCTGGAACGGCAACGTCATCAATGGCCGAGCCTGGGGAATACCCTGGTATTCCGACACCAGGATTCTCTTCTACCGAAGCGACCTGCTGCGCGACGCCGGCTTCGCCCAGGTGCCGGACAATTGGGCCGACTGGGTGCGGGCGATGCGAGCGATCAAGGCGCGCGCCAATCCTCGCGATTTCGCCATTTTCCTCCCGATCAACGAATATGAACCGCTTCTAGCCTTCGCTCTCCAGCAGCCCGAGCCGCTGCTTCGCGATGGCGGCCGCCACGGCAATTTCCAATCGCCCGGCTTCGTTCGCGCGTCGAACTTCTACCTCGACCTGTTCAATCAGGGCCTGGCCCCGCGCGCAACCAACACGCAGATTTCCAATATCTACGACGAATTCGCCAAAGGCCATTTCGCCTTCATCATTACCGGCCCGTGGAATATCGGCGAGTTCAAAACCCGATTGCCGCCCGAGCGGAAGGACGACTGGATGACGGCACCGCTGCCTGGGCCCACCGGTCCCGGTCTGTCGATCGCCGGCGGCTCGAGTCTGGCAATCTTCGCGCGCTCCGAGCGCAAGGCTGCTGCTTGGAAGCTGGTCGAATATCTCTCCAGGCCTGAGGTTCAGGTCCGCTTCTTCGAGCTCACCGGCGATCTCCCGCCGCGGCGCAGCGCCTGGAAGGCGCCGCTGCTCGCCAGCGATCCTTATGCCACCGCTTTCAAGGAGCAGCTCGAACGCACCGAGGCGCCGCCGGCAGTTCCCGAGTGGGAGCGCATCGGGCAGCAGATGCGGATCGTTTCCGAACGCGCCGTCGCCGGGCAGATTTCCGCGGCCCAGTTCCGCAAAACGCTCGATGCCGACACCAACGCAATGCTGGAAAAACGGCGCTGGAAGCTTAACCGCGAGGCGGCGCAATGAGGCGCGGCTCGAAGGCGGGGTGGGCGTTCGCCGGGCCGGCGCTGGCGATGCTGACCCTGTTCTTCGTCGTGCCGGTGCTGCTCGCTTTCCTGCTCAGCCTGACCGACTTCGACCTTTACGCGTTGGCCGACACCGCCGACCTGCGCTTCATCGGGTTCGGCAATTACGGCGATCTGCTGCAAACCCCGCTGTTCTGGAAGGCGCTGGGCAACACCTTTTATTTCGTGATTGTCGGCGTGCCGCTGTCGATTGGCCTGTCGCTTGGCGCCGCGATGCTTCTCAACGGAGTCGCTTCAAGCCTCGTCGGTTTTTTCCGCACCGCGCTGTTCGCGCCGGTGGTGACGACTTTGGTGGCGGTGGCGGTGATCTGGAATTACCTGCTTCACACCCGCTACGGGATGTTGAACTATGGTCTCGAGGCGCTCGGCATCGATCCGGTCGATTGGCTCGGCGACCCCAACTGGGCGATGCCGGCGATCATCCTGTTCGCCGTGTGGAAGAACTTCGGATACAATATGGTGATCCTGCTGGCCGGCCTGCAGACGATCCCCAACGACCTTTACGAGGCAGCGCGCATCGACGGCGCCAATGGCTGGGACCGCTTCCGCCATGTGACGCTCCCGGGGCTCGGTCCGATGCTGCTGCTGGTCTCGGTCCTGACCATGGCGGGTTACTTCCAGCTGTTCGCCGAGCCCTACGTAATGACCCAGGGCGGCCCGGTCGAAAGCACCGTCAGCGTGCTCTATTTTATGTACGAGCAGGGGTTCAAATGGTGGAACCTCGGCTTCGCGTCGGCCGTCGCCTTCATCCTGTTCGTAATCATGTTTGTGCTGACGGCAATCCAGTATTGGTTCGCCCAGCGTCGGGGTGCTGCCTGATGCGTAAATCACGCCGCTCCAGGCTGCTGCGGGCGACGCTGCTGGTCTTGCTCGCCGCCTTTGCTTTGTTCCCGCTGCTGTGGATGGTCTCGGTGTCGCTGATGGCGCCGGGGGAGGCGCGCCAGTTCCCGCCGCCGTTGCTCCCCGACTCGCCGGGCTTTAGCGCGTATCGAGCGCTGTTCGAGACGACGGGGATTGCCCGTTATTTCCTCAACAGCATGTTCATCGCCTCGCTCGGTACCTTGCTGTCGCTGATGTTCAACGCGACTGCCGGATATGCCTTTGCAAAGCTTCGCTTCAAAGGCCGCGACCGCATCTTCCAGCTGCTGCTCGCAGCGCTCGTCATCCCGGCGCAGGTAACAATGCTGCCACTGTTCCTGATGCTCAAGGAAATCGGGCTCATCAACACCTTCGCCGGAGTGCTGATCCCGGTAGCGACGAGCATTTTTGGAATCTTCCTGGTGCGGCAATATGCGCTGTCCATACCCGACGAATTGCTCGAGGCCGCGCGGATCGACGGCGCCAGCGAAGGCCGCATTTTCCTGCAGATCGTCGTGCCGGTGCTGACGCCGATCCTGGTCACTCTGGCGCTGTTCACCTTCCTCGGCACCTGGAGCGACTTCATGTGGCCGCTCATCATCCTCACCGACCAGGAGAAGTACACCTTGCCGGTGGCGATCGCCGCACTGTCGCGCGAGCATGTGCAGGACAATGAGATGATGATGGCCGGCGCAGTGCTGACCGTGCTGCCGGTGCTCCTGCTGTTCCTGGTACTGCAGCGTTATTACATGCAGGGGCTACTCGCAGGCAGCGTCAAGGGGTGAGGCGAGCGGGTCTGTTATTGCTGCCGCTGGCCGCCGGGCTGGCTGCAAGCGCCCCCGCCGCGCCGCAACGGCTCGACGATTTCGAAGACGCGGAGCGCTGGGTCGCGTCGGCATCGGACGGGGTCACCGGGACCGCCACGAAGGTCCCCGGAGCCGAGGGGAGTGCGGTCCGTCTCGACTATGACTTCAGCCGCGGCTCCGGCTACGCGGTGCTCCGGCGCGAGCTACCGCTCGACCTCACCGGCAACTTCGCGCTTCGGTTCAAGCTTCGCGGCCAAGGCCTCGCTAACGCGCTCGAAGTGAAACTGGTCGACGCCAGCGGCGACAATGTCTGGTGGCACCGCTATCCGGATCTCGTCCCGCCCGGAGAATGGAGGGACTTTACCGTCAAGCGGCGGCACGTGAAGTTCGCCTGGGGCCCCACCAGCGACAAGACGCTGCGCCGGGTTGCGGCAATCGAGTTCGTCGTCGCGGCGGGCAAGGGCGGGGGCAAGGGCTGGATCGCGTTCGACGAGCTGACACTCGAGCGCTTGTCCGAGCCTCCGGCTACACCCCCGCCGGTAACTGCCCGCGGCGAGGGAATGAAGGCCGTCGACGGAAACCTCGCCACGGCATGGAGTGCGTGCGGCGGCGAACCACTCGACCTCGACCTTGGCTATGCGCGCGAGTTCGGCGGGCTGGTGCTTCGTTGGGGGGCCGAAGCCGCTTCAGATTACGCAATCGCTCTATCCGACGATCGACGGATCTGGCGCGCCGCCCACACCGTACGCGGAAGTGATGGCGGGACCGACTGGGTCCGCTTGCCGGAATCACAGGCGCGCTACCTGCGGGTGCAGCCTCTCGCTAGCGCACGCTGCGGCAGCCTCGCCGAAGTCGAGATCAAGCCGCTGGAATTCGGTGAGACCGCGAACGCGTTCGTCGCGGCCGTTGCTCGCGATCATCGCCGCGGCCTGTTCCCCCGCGGCTTCGTCGGCGAGCAGAGTTACTGGACTTTGGTCGCTACGCCCGAGGGGGGCGTCAGCGGGCTGATGGACGAATCGGGCGCAATCGAAAGCGCGCCCGGTGGCTTTTCAATCGAGCCGTTCGTTCGCGATGGCGCCCGGCTGACGACGTGGGCGGACATCACCGCCGCGCAGACTCTCGGCGACGGCTACCTGCCGATGCCGGTCGTCCGCTGGCAAGCGCAGGGCTGGGTGCTTCGCGCGAACAGCTTTGCCGCTGCCGATGGCAATCTGGTCGCACGCTACGAGCTGGAGAATTCGAGCGACGAGCCCAGGGCACTCGATCTGGTGCTCGCGGTACGGCCGCTGCAGGTGAACCCGCCACAGCAATTTCTGAACATCACCGGCGGAGTCAGCCCGATCGAGGCGATCCGCTGGGACGGCGCCGCGCTCCATGTTGGCACTGCACGGGTCACCCCTGCGACCGCTCCCGATGCGGTGAAGCTTGCAACGTTTGACTCCGGGATGCTCCCCGAGCGCCTTGATCGGCCATCCCTTCGCGCGATCGAGGACCCAGGCGGCCTTGCGTCGGGCGCGCTTGTGTATCGCGTCCGCCTCGCTCCCGGAGAGAAGCGGCGATTTGCGCTCAGCATCGGAAAAGGCAGTCCAGGCGGGGTCAAGCTGGCGAGCGCGGAGCGGCTGCAAGCCGCCGCGGCGGCCGAATGGCGGCAGCGCTTGGGCGCAGTCGCGCTGAGCGGCCCGCCGGCGGCGCAGCCGACCTTCGCGACGTTGCGGTCCGCCTTGGCGCAGATACTGATGAGCCGCGACGGGCCAGCATTGCGCCCCGGCTCGCGCGCTTACGCCCGGTCGTGGATCCGCGACGGGGCGATGATGTCGGACGGGTTGCTTCGGCTCGGCGAGACTCGCGCCGCAAGCGACTTCCTCGAATGGTACGCGCCGTTCCAATACCCCAACGGCAAGGTCCCGTGCTGCGTCGATCCCCGCGGCGCCGATCCGGTGCCGGAGCACGACAGCGACGGCGAGTTCATCCATCTAATCGCGCAGCTTCATCGCTACGCACCCGACGTTGAGCGAAGCCGTCGCATGTGGCCGCGGGTGCGAGCCGCGGCCGACCATATCGAAAAGTTGCGCCGGCAAACGATGGTGCCGGCCAACCGCACTGCCGACCGCGCGCATTTCTATGGCCTGTTGCCGCCGTCGATCAGCCACGAAGGCTATTCGGCCAAGCCGATGCACAGCTACTGGGACGACTTCTGGGCGCTCGGCGGACTGCGCGACGGTGCCTGGCTCGCCGCGGAGCTCGGGATGCCTGCAGAAGCCGCGAGCCTGAGCGAGCGTGCGGACGCGTTCGAGACGGACATCCTCGCGTCGATCGGCAAGGCCACCAAGCTGCACAAGATCGCCTTCATCCCCGGTTCGGCCGATCTCGGGGATTTCGACGCCACGTCGACGACGGTGGCGCTGTCGATCGCCGGTGTGCAGTCAGGGCTACCACCGCAAGCTCTGCGGGCGACCTTTGATCGCTACTGGGGTGAAGTTGCGGCGCGCCGCGACGGGAGCAAGGCGTGGGACGTCTACACCCCCTACGAGTGGCGCAACGTCGGTGCGTTTGTTCGGCTTGGCTGGCGGGACCGCGCCAACGAACTCTCCGATTTCCTGATGAACGACCGTCGCCCGGCCGGCTGGAACCAGTGGGCGGAAGTGGTCGGCAGGAACCCGCGTGAGCCGCGGTTCCTCGGCGACATGCCGCACGGGTGGGTCGCGTCGGATTTCATCAATGCCGCGCTCGACATGCTGGTCTTCGAGCGGCAGCGGGACGACGCTCTGGTGCTCGCCGCAGGTGTGCCGCAGTCGTGGGTTGAAGGCGAGGGTCTCTCCGTGGAGCGGCTCCGCACCCCTTACGGGCCGCTCGCCTATACGCTTCGCCGCGTTGGCAACCGGGTTCGGCTGACCTATAGCCTCGCCGGGCAACCACCCGCCGGTGGGCTGGTTCTTGTCGCGCCAGGCGTGGCCGGAGAGCGCCGCCTTCCAGGCAATCGCGGCAGCATCGAGCTTCCGTTTCAAGTCGCTGCGAGCAGTTCGCACCCTTCATTCGGGCACCTTTCCGCGCAAGCCCCGAGCAATCCCCTAAAATGAGAGCATGAATGAGTAAGGATTATACATTCCCCGAAGGTTTCCTCTGGGGAGCCGCCACCTCGGCCTATCAGATCGAAGGCTCGCCCTTGGCCGACGGCGCCGGGCCGAGCGTCTGGCACCGCTTCGTCCACACGCCGGGGCAGACCATGCTGGGCGAGACCGGCGATATCGCCTGCGACCATTACAATATGTACCGCGACGACATTCAGCTGATGCGCAAGCTGGGGCTCCAGGCCTACCGCTTCAGCGTCAATTGGGGACGCGTGTTTCCCGAAGGCACCGGCCGGATCAACGAGGCCGGGCTCGGCTTTTACGATCGGCTGATCGATGGGCTGCTGGAAGCCGGCATCGAGCCGCTGCTGACGCTTTATCACTGGGACCTCCCAGCGGCGCTCGACGACCGCGGCGGCTGGCTCAATCCCGACATTGCGACCTGGTTCGCCGACTATGCCGGGGCGATGTACGAGCGTTTCGACGGACGAGTAAAGAAATGGGCGACGCTCAACGAGCCGTGGGTGATCACCGACGGCGGCTATCTGCACGGCGCGCTCGCGCCTGGTCACGAAAGCCTGTTCGAAACGCCGATTGCTTCACGCAATTTGATGCTGGCGCACGGCGCCGCGGTGAAGCGCTATCGCGAAATCGGCAAGCACGAGATCGGGCTGGTGCTCAACCTCGAGCCGAAATTCCCGGCCTCGGACAGCGAAGCGGACTTCAAGACGGCCGAGCGCTCCGATGCCTATATGAACCACCAATACATGGACCCGGCGTTCGGCCGCGGCTGCCCGCCGCTGATGAAGGAAATTTTCGGGCCGGCCTGGCGCGACTGGACGGACGAGGAGCTGGCATTGGCCGCGCAGCCGATCGACTGGCTAGGAGTCAATTATTACACGCGCGGCGTGATGATGTACGACCCCGGCAAATGGCCGGTCGGTGCGAGCTACGTTCAGCAGCCGGGCAAGACCTACACCGAGACCGGCTGGGAAGTGTACGAAGAGGGACTGACCAAAACGCTGATGTGGATCAAGGACACCTACGGCAACCCGCCCGTCTACATCACCGAGAACGGCTCGGCCTTCTACGATCCGCCCAAGGCCAGCAACGGCCGGGTGCAGGACCCGTTGCGCCTGGATTATCTCCAGCGCCACCTGCGCTCCGTTCATTCGGCAATCGGCCAGGGCGCCGACATCCGCGGCTACATGGCCTGGTCGCTGCTCGACAATCTCGAATGGTCGCTCGGCTTTTCCAAGCGCTTCGGGATCGTCCACGTCGACTTCGAGACGCAGGACCGGACCCCGAAGGACAGCGCGCTCTTCTACAGCAAGGTGATTGCCTCGAACGGCGCGGTGCTGAGCGAAGAGGTTGCGAGCTAGCTGACGGTGCGGACAGTCTGTCGCGAAGCGCTCTATCCCTCGAACTGCTGCATGCGCGCAACTGTCGGGCCGGAGAGCCTTGCCCGCATGCCACGGCAGGCTAGAGTGGCACCCATGGCTTTTCTTTTTCGCGCGCTTTGTGCCGCTTTTGCACTGACCCTTTCGGCGCACGCCAGCGCGCAGCTGACCCGCGCCGAGGCGCGGATGACCGCTACCGTCGATGCCGAGCAGGACCGGACGGTGGCGATGCTCGAGAAATGGGTCAATCAAAACAGCGGCACGATGAATTTCGCGGGTGTGAAAGCGGTGGGGGGCATGCTCCGCTCGGAGCTCGAGCCACTCGGCTTCAAGGTTGACTGGATCGACATCAGCGGGGCGAACCGCGCCGGCCATATCGTCGCCCGGCGTAAGGGCAACGGCCGCGGCCTGCGACTGCTGCTGATCGCCCATCTCGACACGGTGTTCGAACCGGATTCGCCATTCCAGCGGTGGACCCGGGAAGGCAATCTCGGCCATGGGCCGGGCGCCGGCGACAACAAGGGCGGAATGGCGGTGGTGATCGCCGCGCTGCGCGCGATGAAGGCCGCCGGGACACTCAAGAACGCCAACATCACCGTGTTCCTGACCGGCGACGAGGAGGATGCGGGACCGCTCGAAATCTCGCGCCGCGACCTGGTTGCAGCCGGCAAATGGGCCGATGTCGCGCTGGATTTCGAAGGCCTCGCCCAGCTCGATGGCCGCGACATGGGCTCGGTTGCGCGACGCAGCTCCGATGAGTGGTCACTCGCAGTCACCGCCCGCAGCGGCCATTCGAGCGGCGTTTTCGGGCCCACCGCGGGCTTTGGCGCAGTCTTCGAGCTGTCGCGCATCATCGACAGCTTCCGGCGCGAAGTCCCCGAGGACAAGCTGACCTTTAACGTCGGCCTAATCGGCGGTGGTACTACGGCCGAGCTCGCCAAGGACAATCTGAGCATTTCCGCGACCGGCAAAACCAACATCATTGCCGGCACCGCGATTGCGCGCGGCGACCTGCGCGCGATCAGCCCCGAGCAGATCGCACGCGCGCAGGCGAAGATGCGCGCCATCGTCGCCCAGCCGCTGGGCGGCGCCACGGCGCAAATTACCTTCGCCCCGGATGGCTACCCGCCCATGGCACCGACCGAGGGCAATCGCGCGCTTCTGACCAAGCTCAATGATGTCAACCGCGACATGGGACTGCCGGAAATGGGCGAACTCGACCCGGTTAGGCGCGGAGCCGCCGACATCAGCTTCGTCGCCAAGGACGTCGACGGGCTCGCCGGTCTTGGCCCTGCCGGAAGCGGCGCGCATTCCCCCCGCGAACGGGTCGATATCGCCTCGATCCACCTTCAGGCGAAGCGCGCCGCGATCCTGATGAGCAGGCTGGCACGGGAGAAAAGACGTCGCTAGGCCGGTTGCCCTGCCGCTGGCTGTGTTGCTCGCCGGCTGCGCCGCGGGTCCCGGTAACCGGCCGAGCGACGTAGCGCCGTTGGCGCAGGTGGGTGTCGCCTTCGATCGCGGCGGTGAGGTCGGCAGCTTCGCGCAAGGTGTTGCCGATCCCAAAAGCGGCCGGGCAATAACCCCCGATGACCCGGCGCGGGTCGCCTCGATCACCAAGCTTGCGGTGGCAGTGGGGGTCATGCGCCTGGTCGAACAAGGCCGATTAGATCTCGACGAGGACGTTTCAGGCAAGCTCGGTTGGCGCTTGCGCAACCCGGCGTTCGCCGATCGGCCGATCAGCCTGCGCATGCTGCTGTCGCATACGTCGAGCGTCCGTGACGGCATCGACTATTGGGCGATCCCGCTCGGCGCCACGATTGAGGGGGCGATGATCGACCCCAAGGCCTGGGACGATGGTCATTCTCCAGGCGGCTACTTCACTTATTCGAACCTCAATTTTCCGATCATCGCGTCGCTCGTCGAGCGGGTCACTGGCGAGCGGTTCGATCGCTGGATGCGCGCCCAGGTGCTCGAACCGATGAAGCTCGACGCCTGTATGAACTGGGCGGGCTGCAGCAGTTCGGCGATCGCCCGGGCAGTGGTGCTGATGCAGGACGGCAAGGCGGTTCGCGACGATCTTGGCGGCAAGCCGCCGCAGTGCCTGGCGGTGCCGGCCAAGGACGGGAGCTGCGACCTGACGCGATGGCGCGCCGGCGAGAATGGCGCTTTGTTCTCGCCGCAGGGAGGCTTGCGCATCTCGGCCCGCGGGCTGGCGCGGATCGGCCGGATGCTGCTCAACGGCGGCACCATCGACGGCGTGCAAATCCTCTCGCCGCAATCGGTGGAAACCTTGCTTGAACCGGCCTGGCGCTTCGACGGCAGCAATGGGCAGACCGACGACGGCTTCTACTGCAGCTACGGCCTTGCAACGCAGCAAATACCGAACACGGTCCGGGGCTGCAACGACGATCCGGCTGGCGACGGGATCGCCCGCGTTGGCCACGCCGGCGATGCCTATGGCCTGCGCTCGGGCCTGTGGATCGACCCCGCCAGGGGCACCGGCGTCGCCTATTTCGTCACTGGGCTTGCCGAATTTCCGCCGCTCGGGCGCAGCGCCTATCGGGCCGCGGAGGAAGCCGCGCTCGTCCGTACTCTGGGCCTGTTCCCAAACTAAGCCGGATTGGGCAGTCGAACTGCCCGACCAAGCCGACCCACCGCCTCAGAACTTCACGTCGACATTCATTGTGAACGCCCGCCCACGCGGGTCAGCGACACGCGGATCCCATGAGCTGCCGCTGCCGGTGTTGCTGTCGTATGTGATCGCGAACGGCGGATCGGTATCGAACAGGTTCTTCACGCCAGCCGTCACCCGCATCCTGTCGGACACGTCGACCGACCCCGAGAGGTTGTAGATGATGTACTTGTCGACGCGTTCCTCAAGATCGGGCGGACTTACCGATCCATTCTCCACCCCAGGGAGCTTCTGGTTCTCGTAGCCGGAGCGGAACAGCTGGGTCAGCGCCACCGTCCACGGTCCCTGACCGTAGCTAACGAAGGCGTTGTGCTTCCATTCGAGGCCGAGATCGCCGCTGAACGAGAAGACCCCCAAGCGATCCTCGAAGTCTGCGCCGTCTACGACTTTTTCCTTTCTCTTCAGCATATACGTCCCGTCGATGCCCGCCAGAATGCGTCCGCCAAGTGCGTTTCCGCCACCGCGAAGCACGAGTTCGACGCCCTGGGTCTCCGACGCGCCGGCGTTGAGCCACCTTTGGTCGATCGCAAGCAAAGTACCGGAGGAGTCGCGGAAGAACCGGTCGGGAAACAGCGACGCGTTCTCGATGAGCTGTTGCAACGTCAACGTCTGGATCGTGTCGTCGCGCTTGATAGTCCACCAGTCGAGCGATGCGCTGAACTGGCCCGAGGGCTCGAACACGACCCCTAGGCTGGCCATCTTGGCAGTCTCAGGCCCAAGGTTCAGGTTACCGCCATTGACGATGTTGATGACCCGGTCGAGGGCCAGGCAGCCCGGCTGCGAGTCGTCGGGAACCCCGCCGGGACAGGTCGCCGGGTCGACGAGATCGCGCCCGGTATATTGGGATTCCACCGCGCCATTGTAGATTTGGTTGAACGTCGGTGCGCGGAAGCCCGTATTGTAATTGCCGCGGAACATCACCTGTTGAATCGGACGGTATCTGAACGCGATCAGCGGGTTCGTGGTTGTGCCGAAATCCGAATAGTCGTCGACCCGCCCGGCGAGCGTGACCTCAAGGTTGCCGAGGATCGGGACCAGCAGCTCGGCGTAGGCCGCCTTGATGTTGCGCGAGATGCCCTCAAGCGCATTTGCATCATCGAACGGTGCCGCCATGATCGCCGGCCGGGTCGCTGCTTCGCGAGCATCGCCGTTGAACCGGTACTTTTCCTTGCGATAATCGACGCCAAGCGCGGCCTTCACCATCCCGCCCGGCAGCCTGAACAGGTCGCCCGAAAAGGAGCCGTCACCCTGAAAGACAGAGTATTTGCCGCCATAGAGAATGACGCCTTCGGCCGAGACCGCTTCCAGCGCTGCGAGCGCTTCAGGCGTCTGGCTTTGCCCGGGGAACAGGAATGGATTGATGAGCCCGCTGTTCAAAGCGCCGATCAGGCCGGGCGAACTCGCCCCCGGAGCAGTTGGCGCGTTCGGATCGGGCTGGCCAGCCTCGTTGGTGGGCGTGTTCGGATCGTTGCTGAGGGTACCACGGTAATAATAGCCGGAGCCAAGCTCGGACTGCGACTCGCTCGTCGCATAAGAGACGCCAGCGCGATAATCCCAGCCGAGAAAGGCCGGACCATCCGCGCCGAGCGCGTAGCGGGCGGTCTTGGTGTCGGTCGTGATTTCGCGGCGGCCGCACTCAATGCAGCGCCAGCGATAGGCGAACGGAGCGCGCTCGCGCCCCGCGAGCTCAGGGAAGGCGGCGATCAGGCGCTGATAGACCTCCTCGTAGCCTGGCGCTCCGACTGGATAGCGCAGCGGCTGTAAGCTGAACGGAGTGATCTGGAGGTTGGAGAATCGCTTGATCGCGGTGGCATCGGAGCCCGTCGCCTCGGCAGTGAGCTCATGCTCGCCCAAGGCGAGCACGCCGCGGCCGAGCCATGTTAGTGTCTCCAGCGGCTGCTGCAGCAGAGCGGCGCGTCCGGTGTCCCAGGCGCAGGCGTATTCGGCCTGGGGGAATTCCCATAAGGCGGTATCATAAGGGGCCATGCCGCTGACCGAATCGCAGCCTTCGGCCCCCGGCAGATCAAGGACATTGATGCCGCCGCTCGCCCTGGTCGTCGTCCCCGGGATGAACGGTGTCGAGGCGGAATCAGGAAAGAAGGTTCCGGAAAACGGCAGGATGGTCGAATGCGGCGTTCCGCGCGTGTCCACCGACAAGCCGCGTTCGGGCTGGAAGGTGTCGACGAAATCGCGCTGGTCGCCGCGCAGCGAGCCGCTGTCGCTGTAACTGACCGCGCCCATCACGTTGAAGCCGTTTGCCGCAAGGTCGCCATGGCCGATGATCGCGGAGGTCCGGTAGGTGGTGTGGTCGCCGCCATTGGTGACATCGGTGAAGCCCTGCAGGCCGAAACCCTTATAGTCCTTGCGCAGGATGAAGTTGATCACGCCACCGATCGCGTCGGTGCCGTAAATCGCCGAAGCGCCTTCCTTCAGCACCTCGACTCGTTCCACGGCGCCGAACGGGATCTGGTTGACGTCGACGGCGGAGCCCTGGAGGCCGTGGGCTGCAACCCGGCGGCCGTTGAGCAGGACCAGCGTCGCCCCCGAGCCCTGGCCCCGAAGGTTGGCAAAGGACGCGCCATTGTTGCCGCGCTGCTGTCCGGCAACGACATCGACATTGCTGGCAAGATTGTCGCCCGCGGTTCCGCTGGTGGTCAGGTAACCGACGAGTTGCTCAGGGCTGGAGATCGCGTTGCGCTCCAGCTCTTGAGTTGTGACGATCTGCAGCGGCAGCGCACTGTCATTGGGATCGCGGCGAATGCGCGAACCGGTGACAATGATATCCTGCCCCGCCGAGTCGTCCTGAGACGACGTCAGCTCTGCGCCCTCGTCCGGAGTCGCGGCCGTCGTCGGCGTGGCAGCCGGCGGCGTCGTCTCCTGAGTGCTCTGCGCAAAGGCAGGACTGGCCATCCCGCCGCTGACTGCAACGAACGCGGTTCCTGAAACCAGAACGAACTTCAACTGTGTAAGACCCATGATACCCCCCATGGTGCGCATCTCGTGCTGAGCAAGCTTATGTAATAGTTGCCGCAAGCGCCAGCGATGAGTCGCCCGAAGGTCATGTTCTCGTATGAATTCGGTCGGAAGCGCCGCCAGCGTAGCGCGGGCGCAACAGTAACGGCGGGGGCGTAACCACGCTGCGCAGCTAATTCTGCAGTGCGATCAGCTCCAGCGCCGAGTCGATTGCCCCGGTCGCGGCAACGTCTTCGGGAACATCATTTGCATAAGTCGCAAAAACTAGCGTCCGGCCGCTACTGGCGATCATGTAGCCGGACAGCGCGTTGGTGGCGTTAAGGCTGCCGGTCTTGGCGAATATGCGGCCCTGAAGCGCGGTGCCGCGGAAGCGCTTGCGAAGCGTACCGTCAAGTCCGCCGATCGGAAGAGTGGCACGCCAAGCGTTGCCCCACGGCCGAGCCGCGATCCACCGCAGCAAGGTGACCATCCCGCGCGGGGCGACGCGGTTGTAGGTCGACATGCCGGACCCGTCGGAAAGGTCGTAGGCGGCACGCGGCACGCCCGCGCGCTCGAGCATCGCTCGAACTTCGGCGACTCCATCGGCAACCGAGCCGCTTCCGCGCCGAGACCCAATTCGCCGAAGCAGCAGTTCTGCGTGGACGTTCTGGCTGACCTTGTTCGTCAGCCAGAGGTCTTGCGCTAGTGGCGGCGGAACGAGCCGCGCGAGCGCTTGCCCGGCCGGCGCCATCCGCGAAGGGCGATCGAGGACCTCGTCCGTATCGCTCGGTATCAGCACCCGGTGCCTGGCAGCGATACCGCCGGTCACTCGAACGCCGCGCGCCTCGAGCATGCGCTTGAACCGCCAGGCGGCGTAGTGCGCCGGGTCGTCGATGCCCAGCTGAAGAAGCTCGGGCTCGGCGCCGACTGCGATGCTGCCGGTCAAGCTGACGACGGTGCCGCCGGGCAGGCGCTCGAAGCTGAGGTCGCTGTCGCCCTGCGACACGGTGATCGCCCGGTTGTCGACGGTGAAATAGGGTTCGATCTCGATCACCGGCGGCTCACCGAGCGCACCGGGAGTGACTCGAAGCGGAAGCTCGTTGTCGTCGAGCGTGAGCGCTGAAATAGCGGTGCCGGAGTCGGTCGGAATGTTGTTCCAGCTCATCCCGGAACTCCAGCGCTCATCCGGGAAGAGAGTGTCGTCACCAACCACGTTGTGCACCCGGCGCGTCTTTGCCGCGACGGCATCGGCGA
>JACCSV010000001.1 GCA_013812805.1 Sphingomonas sp.
CGCAAGCAAGGGCGGCTGCGGGATGCAGAGGCGAGTCGGCGGAGCGCCGCGCTGTCCGGATATTTCCCAAAGCCCGCCGCTGATCTGCGCCAGCACCGAGGGCGAGCTGGCGGCTGAAAGTGCCAGCGGCAGCACCGCCCCTGCGGTTGTCAGCAGACCCAGTCTCACCCCCATGATCGCCCGCCTTTAGCACGATCCCGTCAAACCTGAGAGTCGTCGCTCACCTCGTCGAGCGTGATCGGGAAACTGTGCGAGCAGAAGGCGCAGTCGACTCGGATCAGCCCGTCGCCGCCGACCATCTCGGAGCGCTCCGCTGCCGGGAAGCGGGCGATTACCGAGCGCACGTAATCGGGGTCGCACCGGCAGCCTTTCGACAGCGGCAGCGGCTCGATAGCTCGAACCTCGGCTTCCTCGTGAAACAGCCGCCAGACGATATCGTCGAGCCCGAGCGCGGCATCGGTCAATTCCTCCGGCTTCACCGAGCCGGCGAGGATCGCGACATGCGGCCAATCGGGATGGTCGAGCCGCGTGTGCAGCCGCTCGCGCCCTTCCTCGCCCTCGGGCAGATGCTGGAACAACAGCCCGCCCGCCGACCAGCCGCTCTCGCTCTTGCTTGTCGACAGCCGGACGATGCTTGGGATCTGCTCGGACTGGGCGAAGAAGCTCTCGGCGGCCTGGGCAATGCTGTCGCCTTCGAGCGGCACGATTCCCTGGTAGCGCTGGTCGCTGACCGGCTGGTCGAAGGTGATCGCCAAATAGGCCTTGCCGAACAAAGCGAACAGCGACGGGTTGGGCCCGGCCTCCGCGAGCCGGTCCCGATCGTGGCGGACGTAGCCGCGAAGCTGCCCGCCAAGAAAGTCGCAGACCAGAAGGTCGACAACGCCGTTGTCGGTCTGCGCCTGCAGGGTCACCTGGCCTTGCCGCTCCTTCAGCAACGAGCCGAGCAAAGCGGTGAGCACCAGCGCTTCGGCAAGCAGCCGCTCGATCGCCGGTGGATAGCCGTGGTTGGCAAGGATGGCGTCCAGCGCCGGCCCGAGTCGCGCCAAGCGCCCGCGAGCATTGCGCGCGGGGATGGTGACGCCGAGCGCGACGTCGGTGCTAAGCTTCGTTTTCGGCATCGCGGCTAGATAGGAAGGCGCCGCGGCAGTCTCAACTCACGCAGCTACCGCCGGCACCTCATACTCCGCGGCCGCCGCCGACAGCCGGTCGACGAACTCGCGGACGTGGCTTTCCTCGATGTTGAGCGGCGGCAGGATGCGCAAGACGTTGTCGCCCGCCGCAACCGTCAGCAGGCCGCGGGTCCTCAGCCAGGTGACGAACGCGCGGCTATCGCTCTTCATCTTGATGCCGAGCATCAGGCCCATGCCGCGGACGCTTTCGAACAAATGGTCGTGGTTGGGGATCATCTGCTCGAGCGCGGAGCGAAGCCGATCGCCGGTTGCACGCACCTGGGCGAGGAATTCGGGCGTGGCGACGATGTCGAACACCGCCTGGCCCGCGGCCATCGCCAGCGGATTGCCGCCATAGGTCGAGCCGTGAGTGCCGATCGCCATCCCGCTCGCGGCATTCTCGGTGGCGAGGCAAGCGCCCAGCGGGAAGCCGCCGCCGATCCCCTTGGCGCTGGCGAGAATGTCGGGGGCGATGCCGTATTGTTCGTAGGCATAGAGCGTGCCGGTCCGCGCGACTCCGCACTGGACCTCGTCGAACACCAGCATCAGGTCGCGCTCGTCGCAGGCGCGGCGGAGCCCGGCGATGAAGTCCTTGTTCGCCGGCCGGATCCCGCCCTCCCCCTGCACCGGTTCGACCAGAAAACCGGCGGTGTTGTCACCGATCGCGCCAAGCGCCGCGTCGAGATCGTCGAACTCGACGACCGTGAAGCCGGGCAGCAGCGGCGCGAAGCCGTCGCGCAGCTTCTCCTGGTTGGTGGCGCTGATCGTCGCCATCGTCCGGCCGTGGAAGGCGTTGGAGAAAGTGATCAGCTCGTGCTTGTGGGCATTGCCCTTGGCGTGGTGATAGCGCCGGGCGGCCTTGATCGAGCATTCGACCGCTTCGGCGCCGGAATTGGTGAAGAAGACGGTGTCGGCGAAGGTCAGGTCGACCAGGCGCTGGGCGAAGGCCTCGCCCTGGGGGCTGCCGTAGAGGTTGGAGACGTGGATCAGCTGCGCCGCCTGGGCCTGGATCGCCTTGGTCAGATGCGGGTGGCCATGGCC
>JACCSV010000254.1 GCA_013812805.1 Sphingomonas sp.
GGCCGAACTCGGTCGCATTCTTGACTTCGCCTTCGACCTGCGCGCCGACCGGGTGCTTTTCGGCAAATTCGGCCCACGGGTTGGCCTGCGCCTGCTTGAGACCGAGCGAAATCCGGCGCTTCTCCTCGTCGACCTCGAGGATTTTGACCTCCACTTCCTGGCTGGTCGACACGATCTTGCCGGGGTGCACGTTCTTCTTGGTCCAGCTCATCTCGGACACGTGGACCAGGCCCTCGATCCCCGCCTCCAGTTCGACGAAGGCGCCATATTCGGTGATGTTGGTCACCCGCCCGCGGAACACTCCGCTGATCGGATACTTAGCGGCCACGCCATCCCACGGGTCGGTCTCGAGCTGCTTCATGCCGAGCGAGATGCGTTGCGTCTCGCGGTTGATGCGGATGATCTGCACCTTCACCGTGTCGCCGATATTGAGCACTTCCGACGGGTGGTTGACGCGCTTGTAGCTGATGTCCGTGACGTGGAGCAGGCCGTCGATCCCGCCAAGGTCGACGAACGCGCCATAGTCGGTGATGTTCTTGACCATGCCCTCGATCACCTGGCCCTCGGCCAGGCTCTGGATCAGGCCGCTCCTCTGCTCGGCGCGGGTTTCCTCGAGGATCGCACGGCGCGAAACCACGATATTGCCGCGACGGCGGTCCATCTTGAGAACCTGGAACGGCTGCGGGATCTCCATCAGCGGAGTAATGTCGCGCACCGGCCGGATGTCGACCTGGCTGCCCGGAAGGAAGGCGACGGCGCCGCCGAGGTCGACGGTGAAGCCGCCCTTGACCCGGCCGAAGATCAGGCCCTCGACACGGTTGCCGGCCTCGAACTCCTTCTCGAGCGTGTCCCAGGCGGCCTCGCGGCGCGCCCGGTCACGGCTGAGCATTGCCTCGCCATGGCTGTTCTCGACGCGGTCGACATAGACCTCGACCGTATCGCCGATGGCGATCTCGGCCTTTTGTCCGGGCGCTGCGAACTCGCGCAGCGGCACTCGCCCTTCCGACTTCAGGCCCACGTCGATCACCGCAAGATCGTTTTCGATTCCGGTCACGATGCCCTTGACGACCTTGCCCTCGAACGCCTCGTTTTCGCCGCCGAGGCTCTGGTTCAAAAGCTCCGCGAAATCGTCACGGGTCGGAAATGTCGTGGTTGCCATAAAGTTTTGTGTCTCTCGTCTTTACCGGGTTCCCATCGAAGCGGGCTTCGATGGGGTCCCACTCGGGCCTGCCGCTCGGCCGCCACCATGGCGAACCTTCACATGCGGACCTGGTCAAATCTGTGTGCCGGCTCAGCCCCATGCTGCGACGGCGTCCGTTCAAGGCCGCCCCATGGCAAAAAGCGCGTTCCGGTGCCGGTTTTCGGGGGCACCGTACGCGCTCGCCAAAGGACGGGCTTCCACGACGGGCAATCGCCGCCGCGGGGACGCTGCGCGCCTTAGCTTAGAGGGCTGGCCAGGGCAAGCGGCCATGCCCGAAGCGCGGCGCAAGGTTCATCCCGGCGAGAAAGGACGCCCCTGACGATCAGTCGTGTCGAGTATGCCGGGCGACTTCGAAGCCCCGTTGCCGTTCCAGCCGAACCCCCGCTCTCCACGCCGCCCGGTTTCGCAGCGCCACGACGACGCAGCCAAGCAATGCTCCTGCGCAAAGGAACAGCATGAGCATTGCAAACTGCTCTTCAAGAACTGACGGCCGCAAATACTGCTGAAGCAGAAATGCAAGCGCCCCGCCCAGGGCGCCGGAAAGCAATGCAGAGCCGTAGCGCCAATTCACTGGTGGCAATGGTTCATCCTCTTTGCAGCTCGCACGCGATCCGAGCTCCCGACCCTCTTTCCGCGGCAGGGTCGGAACGCTCCACATCCGTAGCGAAAGCGAAATCGCAAAAGCCTGAACAGCCAGACCCGGAAGGCATGACAAACGGCCTCCCCAGAGACAATTGCTTGCACTCGCATCCTTCCAGGAACCGGCTGCGGCGCGAACTAGGGCTAGCTGGCTGCTCCGACAAGCACCAAATGACGCGGGCGCCCGGTTGAGGCTTGGCGCATGCCTGGACAGCCTGCGCGTTCGTTGGCCTGACATTGCGCCTAGCGCTGCGCTGCGCTCGCCATGATGTTGCTGACCTCACGAATCTGCGTGACGTAGGCGCTGGTCATGCAGGATTCCGAGCGGCATGAATCGCGGCGCTCGCGGAAGCGCCGGGTGCTTGCCCAGAGCGCCGCCTTCTTTTGCGAGTCGGCAGTGCTCAGCGACTGGCCGGTGAACAGCACGAGCTGCCGGTCGAGTGC
>JACCSV010000039.1 GCA_013812805.1 Sphingomonas sp.
GGACGTGGTCGAGAGCAGTCGTGAGGGCATCGAGAACGCCGCCGACGCCGTTCGCGCGCTCGCCGAAGCCAAGTCGCCTTCCGAGTTCATCGAAATCCAGAGCGAGTTCGCTCGTGCAGCGTTCGACCGCATGGTCGGCGAGAGCTCGCGCATGACCGAGACGGTCGTGAAGTTCGCGGGCGAGGCGTTCCAGCCGCTCTCGAGCCGTGCCTCGATCAATGCGGAGCGTGTCAACAAGTTCGTTGCCTGAGCCTCTCCCCCCATTCAGGCAATGCGAGACGGCCGCCCACCGGGCGGGCGTCTTTTTTTGTGCCCAATTACCAACGGTCCTTTTTTGGACAGCAGCGAGCCGAGCCGCCTTGCGAGGCGTTCGTCCGATACCCTATTTACCGACGCGATGAGCAGGCGTTGGACGATGGGGGACGAGCCCGGACAGGGCGGCGGGTCCGAGGACATCGAGACCGGCGTCGCCACGCGCACCCGCCCGCGGACCAAAAAGCCGTCCAACTACAAGGTGCTGATGCTCAACGACGATTATACTCCGATGGAGTTCGTCGTCCTCGTGCTGCAGCGCTTCTTCTCGATGAGCATCGAGGACGCGACTCGGGTGATGCTCCAGGTCCATCAGCAGGGCGTCGCCGTGTGCGGCGTGTTCACCTACGAGGTCGCCGAGACCAAGGTTAGCCAGGTGATCGACTTCGCCCGCGAGAACCAGCACCCGCTCCAGTGCACCCTCGAGAAGGCGTAGCCGCCGCCGCTTGAACGGGAGGGGACTCCCGCTAAACCGCGGCGATGGACAGCATCTGGATCCGGGGCGGCAACAAGCTCAACGGGGAAATCCCGATTTCGGGCGCCAAGAACGCTGCTCTGACCTTGATGCCCTGCGCTCTCCTCACCGAGGACAAGCTCACCCTCACCAACCTTCCGCGCCTGGCCGACGTCGATACGTTCGGTCATCTGCTCAACCAGCTCGGCGTCTCGACCAGCGTCGCGGGGGTGAAGAAGGGCGAGTTCGGACGGCGAATGACGCTCCATGCAGGCGAGCTCGCCTCGACCGTCGCCCCGTACGACATGGTCCGGCGAATGCGCGCCTCGGTGCTGGTGCTCGGGCCAATGCTCGCTCGGGCGGGCGAAGCGACCGTCTCGCTCCCGGGCGGCTGCGCAATCGGTGACCGCCCGATCGACCTTCACTTGAAGGTGCTCGAGTCGATGGGCGCCGAGATCGAGCTTGCCGCCGGTTACGTGAAGGCGACCGCGCCCAAAGGACGGCTTTCCGGCGGCGACTACAGCTTTCCGGTCGTCTCGGTCGGCGCCACGGAAAACGCGCTGATGGCGGCGGTGCTGGCAAGCGGCCGGACGCAGCTGTTCAATGCGGCTCGCGAGCCCGAGATCGTTGACCTGTGCAACCTCCTGGTGGCGATGGGCGCGAAAATCTCCGGTATCGGCTCGGCGCACTTGATCATCGACGGCGTCGAGGGGCTCCACGGCACCACTTATGAGGTGATGCCCGATCGAATCGAGGCGGGGAGCTACGCCTGCGCGGCCGGGATCACGGGCGGGTCGATCAGCCTGATCGGCGCGCGGCCCGACGACATGTGCGCGACCCTCAACGCGCTTGCGCAGGCGGGGCTGATGATCGAGTTCCACGACCGCGGAATCAAGGTCAGCGCGGACGGGAAGCTGCGGCCGCTGGCGCTTTCGACCGCGCCATTCCCCGGCTTTGCCACCGACATGCAGGCGCAGTTCATGGCGATGCTGTGCATGGCGCAGGGCCAGAGCTACCTCGAGGAGACGATCTTCGAGAACCGCTACATGCACGTCCCCGAGCTTCGCCGGATGAGCGCCAGCGTCGACATCCACGGCCGCTCGGCGATCGTCCACGGAGTCGACGGGCTGACCGGCGCGAGCGTGATGGCCACCGACCTTCGCGCCTCGATGAGCCTGGTCCTCGCCGGCCTCGCCGCCGAGGGCGAGACCGAGGTGCTGCGCGTCTATCACCTCGACCGCGGCTACGAGCGGCTCGAGGAGAAGCTGTCCGCGGTTGGAGCGACGATCGAGCGCCGGAGCTCGGGCTAGTCCGCGACCTGGCTCTGGCCGCGCAGCTTGTACACCCGGCCGTGCTTCATCACGAAGCCGACATTCTCGAGCAGCCGGACGTTGCCGACCGGGTCGCCCTCGACCGCGACGATGTCCGCGTCCTTGCCCGCTGCGATCGTGCCGATGCGCTCGGAGCGGCCGAGCAGCTCCGCCGCATCCACCGTCGCCGAGCGGATTGCGGCAGCCGGGTTCATGCCGGCCCCGACCATCAGTGCGAACTCCTGGGCATTGTCGCCGTGACGTGAGACTCCGCTGTCGGTGCCGAAGGCGATGTTGACGCCCTCGCGAACGGCTCGCCCGAGGCTGCGCACGGCATTGCCGGCGGCCTGCTGGGCCTTTTCGAATTGCGCCTGCGTCAAGGCTCCGCGCCTGCCGTCCTCGAGCGCGGCCGCCGGCGCGAGCAAGGTCGGCACGTAATAGGCGCCGGTCTGCTTGTAGAGGCGGAAGCTCTCGTCGTTGGTGAAGGTGCCGTGCTCGATCGAACTCACTCCGGCGCGCAGCGCGGAGTTCAATCCGTCGACCCCGTGAGCATGAGCGGCGACCTTGCGGCCGAACAGGCCAGCGGTTTCGACGACGGCGCGCATCTCGTCGTCCATCATCTGCTTGTTTAGGCCACCCGCGACATTGCTGAGCACGCCGCCCGTGGCGGTGATCTTGATCACGTCGGCACCAAGCCCGACCTGCTCGCGAACCGCCCGGCGGCAGTCGTCGGGACCGTTGCACAAATTGTTGGTCCTGGCAGCGGCGGTGAGATCGCGGTTAAGGCCGTTGCGCGCGTCGGAATGGCCGCCACTGCCGCTGATCCCGGCGCCCGCGGCAACGATTGTCGGGCCGGCGAATTGCCCAGCCTCGAGCGCGTCGCGAAGCGAGGTGATCAGCCGCGGCTCGGCGCCAAGGTCGCGCACCGTGGTGAAGCCCGCAAGCAGAGTCGTCCGCGCATTGATGAGGGCAGTAAAGGCTTCGTCCTCGATGTCCCGGTTGGCGGCCTGCAGCCGCCGCTGCATGCGGTCGGGCAGCCCGCTGAGGTGCACGTGGCTGTCGATGAAGCCCGGCATCACGGTGCTTGTCCGCAGGTCGACCAGGCGCGCCCCAGGCACGTCGGCAAAGCCGTCGCGCACCTCGAGGATCCGACGCCCCTGGACGATCACGCTGGCGTTGCGCCGCGGCGGCCTTCCCGGCTCGGCCATCAGCGTGCCGGCGTGGATGACGGTGACCGGCCCGACAGGCGGCGCGGCGGTCTGGGCTGTCGCGGGAGCGGCCAAGGCAATCGCCGTCGCGGCGAGCAGTGCAAAGCGTTTCATGTCGAAGTCCTTAAAGGCGTCATTGCGAGCGTAGCGAAGCAATTCAGCCGTGCAACTGGATTGCCGCGCCCCGGATCAGGTCCGGGGCTCGCAGTGACGACGAGTCAGATCGTGTCGAGCGCGTGCAGCACCAGGCCGACCAGCCCGCCGACGATCGTGCCGTTGATGCGGATGTACTGGAG
>JACCSV010000256.1 GCA_013812805.1 Sphingomonas sp.
TAGCCCGGCGAAAGCTCCGCCGCTCGGCGATAGGCGAACTCACTTGCCGGAGTCAGCCCGCGGGCCTGATCGACCAGCGCATTGCCAAGGCCGACCCAGAGCTGGGGGTCGTTGGGATACTGACGGACCGCGGCATTGAGCGCTCCAACGGCGTCGGACCCATTACCGCGCCTCGCCAGCGCTTCCGACAGCAGCAACCAATGCTCGGTTCGAGTGAAATTGCCGAAAAAGGCGTGGCGGAGCGCCGTCAGCGGGACCGGGGTCTGTTGGGCTTGCGCCGCACGCGGCGAGCCGGGCCGGCCCGGATGCCCTTGCACGGCATAGCCGGCGCAGCCCAGCAACACCGCTGCCGCCGCCAATTGCATCATCGGCGCCCGCACCCCGAGCAACCGGAGTCCCCCAAGCACCAGCGCGGCGAGGAGAATCAGCAGGACCCAGCCGCTCATTGCGATTTCTTTCGCTTCAGCCGGCCACGGGCGAGCGCTGCCCCGGCGCCGAGCAGGATTATCGGCGCCAGCCATAGCGGCCAGGCGATCGGCGCGCTCGACGGGCGGTAGCTCACCCAGTCGCCATAGCGTTCGACCAGCCACGACCGCACGGCCCCCGGCCGCTCGCCGGCAAGGATCCGGCGGCGGACGAGGTCGCGCATGTCCCCGGCGATCTCCGCATCGGAATCGGCGATCGACTGGCCCTGGCAGACTAGGCAGCGAAGCTCTTCCATCAACTTTACGGCCTGCGCCTCCTGCCGCTGGTCCGGCAGCTGGCGATCGGCCCAGTAAGCCGGCGGCAGGCTGGAATCGGCGAGCGCCGGTGCCGCCGCAAGCAGGCAGACGAGGTGCAGCAGCCACCTCATCGTGGGGCCTCCAGCGCGCCGAGTATTGCGGGAATGTCGGCGAGCGCGATTGGGCCGATGTGCTGCAACCGGACAATACCGCGGCCATCGATAACAAAGCTTTCGGGCACGCCCGCCGAACCGAATGCGAACTGGACTTTGCTTTCGGGGTCGCCGCCGATGCGCTCGAACGGGTCGCCATGCTGTTGAAGGAAGCGGGCAACGTCTTGGGGTGCATCGCGCACGGCAATGCCGTCGATCGCGACCCCGCGCCGCTTCAGCTCCATCAGCACCGGCGCTTCGGCGATGCACGGTACGCACCAGCTGGCGAAGAAGTTGACGAGCTTGGGCTTGCCGTCCGCGAGCGTGGCCGAGCTCAAACCGTCGCGGCCGGCAAGCACTGGGGCGGCGGCGAACGCGGGCGCAGGTTTCCCGACCATCCGGGATCGGACCGCCGTGTCCGACGGATTGGCAAGACGCCAGACCAGCCCGATGACCAGTACCGCAAGCAGCGCCAGCGGCACGAAGCGCAGCGCCGGCCTCATGTCAGCCGCGCCTTGCGCCAGGC
Source organism: Sphingomonas sp. (assembly GCA_013812805.1). GTDB lineage: Bacteria > Pseudomonadota > Alphaproteobacteria > Sphingomonadales > Sphingomonadaceae > Sphingomicrobium. The sequence continues at coordinate 1,401 of JACCSV010000256.1, forward strand.
CCGGCCGGCGCGGCCCCCGAGCGACAGCGCGCCGCCAAGCGCGATCAGGCACCCTCCGAGCCAGATCAGCGTCACCAGCGGCTTCCACCACAGCCGCAGCTGCCAGCGCCCATCCGCCGCGGGCTTGCCGAGCACCGTGTAGAGCTGACCCCCAGCGACGGTCTTGATCGCCGATTCCGTGGTTTCGGTCGGCGGGTCGGAATAGAAGCGCGATTGCGGTTTCAAGACGCTGACGCCGCTGCCGCGCGTGACCTCGAGTTGCGCCTCGAGGGCCGTCCAGTTCGGCCCCGCGGTCGGGGTGACCGATTGAAATCGCACGGCCCACGGCCCGACGTTGACGACCTCGCCGACCTGAGCCGCGATCAGGGTTTCCCTGGTCCACAGGCTGCTTCCGGCCATGCCGACGATAGCCACCGCAACTCCGAAATGCGCGAGCACCATCCCCCAGGTCGAAATCGGCGTGCGCAGCAATTTGCGTCCCATCAGCGGCAGCAGGCTTGCGACCATCAGCATTGCGGCAACCGCCATCGCCAGTTTCTCAAGCAAACCGCCTTCGATCATCACCAGCATTATCGCCAAGACGGTGGCGCCGGCGAGCGCCGGGAGTATCAGCCGCCTGACCCGGTCCCCCGGGTCCGACCGCCAGTTGAGCAGCGGCCCCACCCCGATCAGCGCGGCGAGAACCAAAGCGATCGGCCCGGCGACGGCGTTGAAATATGGCGCTCCAACCGAAAGCTTCTCGCCCGACGCGGCTTCCACGAACAATGGATACAGAGTGCCAATAAAGACGATTCCGAGGATGACGCTGAGCAGCAGATTGTTGCCGACCAGCGCTGCCTCGCGGCTGACCAGCTCGAACGGGGGCCCCTCCGCCAACCGGGGCGAGCGCACCGCGAACAGGGTCAGCGCGGCGCCGACATAGAGACCCAGCAGGATCAGCAGGAAGGTGCCGCGTTGCGGATCGACCGCGAAGGAATGGACCGAGGTCAGGATGCCGGAGCGTACCAGGAACGTGCCCACCATCGACAGCGAGAAGCAGATCATCGCCAGCATCACGGTCCAGGCACGCAGGGAATCACGCGCCGCGAGCACGTTGACCGAGTGCAGCAGGGCGGTGGCGGCAAGCCACGGCATCAGCGAGGCATTCTCGACCGGGTCCCAGAACCACCAGCCGCCCCAGCCGAGCTCGTAATAGGCCCAGTAGCTGCCGGCGGTGATCCCGAGCGTCAGGAAGATCCAGGCGCCGAGCACCCATGGGCGCATCGCCCTGGCGAGCTCGCGGTCGACGCGGCCGGTAAGAAGTGCTCCGACGGCGAGGCTGAAAGCAACCGAAAGGCCGACGTAGCCGAAGTAAAGCGTCGGCGGATGGAAGGCGAGGCCGGGATCCTGGAGCAAGGGGTTGAGCCCCCTCCCCTCCGCAGCGGCCGGATCGAGCCGCGCGAACGGGTTGGAGGCGAGCAGCAGGAAGGCGAAGAAGCCCAGCGCAAGCGCGCCCTGCGCCCCAAGCGCAGCGATGAAGGTCCGCTCGTCGAGCCGCCGCGATAGCAGCGCCAGTACCGCCCCCGACGCGCCAAGGACCGTCACCCAAAGCAGCATCGAGCCCTCGTGGTTCCCCCACGTGCCCGACAGCTTGTAAAGCATCTGCTTGGCGCTGTGGCTGTTCTCCGCCACCAGCGCGACCGACAGATCGGTGCGCGCGAACAGCAGGATCAGCATCAGCAATGCAAAGGCGGTCAGAGCGCCTTGCGCGACGGCAACCGCCCGGATCGGGCGGCTGCTGTCCTTGAACGCTTCCGGTCCAAGGCCGAGCAGCGCCTGGAATAGCGACAATGCCGCCGCCAGCCACAGCGCGGCGAGGCCGGCTTCGGCGATCATCGCTCGAGGGTCTTGCCGGCCTTCTGCTCGGCGGCGTCGTTGCCGAGCTCGGGCGGCATGTAGCGCTCGTCATGCTTGGCGAGGATGTTGTCGGCAACGAAAGTACCGCCCTGGACCAGCCGCCCTTCGGCGACCGCTCCGCTGTTCTCCTGGAACAGGTCGGGGAGGATACCGCGATACTGGACCGGCACCTGGGCGGCGCCGTCGCCGACGCGAAAGCGGATGGTCACTCCGTCGGCCAAGCGCTCGACCGACCCGACGGCGACCATTCCGCCGAGCCTTGCCCGATCGCCGATCCTTGCCTTGCCTGCGGCAATGTCGCTCGGCGTGAAGAAATATGCGGCGCGGTCGCGAAGGCCCCACATCGCCAGCACCACCGCGGCGCCAATGGCAAGCGCCGCGACGATTATCAGCACCAGCCGCTGATGCTTGGGTTTGGCGATCATTCGGATGAACGAACCTGCTCGGCGTCCGCTTCGGCGCGACGCATCGATGTCAGCGCCCAGAGCAGCAGCGCTGCGGTCGCGGCGATGGTCACCGCGTAAGCGGCGAGGACAAACGCCCACTGGCTCATGACCGCGCGCTCCGGCGAAGGCGCGCTTCGACGCGCGTCCGCGCAAGCTCGGCGCGAATCAGCATCAGCGTCGCCGCGGCAAACAGGCAGGTGAACCCGACGAGTGCCAGGGGCAGCGGCCACAGCAGCTCCGGAGCGATGCTGGACCCGCCAAGCGTGATGCTTTGTGGCTGGTGAAGCGTTCGCCACCACAGCACCGAATAATGGATGATCGGCAGGTTGATCGCGCCGACCAGCCCGAACAGCGCCGCCATCCGCCCCCCGGTGCCGCGCTCGCGCTCGG
>JACCSV010000043.1 GCA_013812805.1 Sphingomonas sp.
TCGAATATGTGATGCTCAAGGACAAGAATGACAGCGACGCCGACGCTCGCGAGCTGGTTCGGCTGATCCGCAAGTACAAGCTGCCGGCGAAGGTCAATCTGATCCCGTTCAACCCGTGGCCCGGCGCGGCTTACGAATGTTCGAGCGAGGAGCGCATTCGCGCCTTTTCCAACATCGTCTTTGAAGCGGGGATTTCGGCGCCGGTCCGCACCCCGCGGGGGCGCGACATCGACGCCGCCTGCGGCCAGCTGAAGACCGCCAGTGAGCGCGTGCGCAAGAGCCGCCAGGTCGCTGACTCGGACTAGGCCGGGGTGTTCTCGCCTACCGACGTTCTGCGCCGCACCCTGGTCCGGCAGGTCCGAGACAAATTCAACGACCGGTCGAAGGGCGAAAGCCCGGTCCCGGCGTCCGATACCGCGCTTTATTCGCGGGGCAGCGTGGTGTGGCGGGTTCACGGCGACGTCACCTCGATGATGGTCGGCGGAGTTGCCGCGTTGCTGACGCAGATGCTCCATCCCGCGGCGCTGGGCGGCGTGTGGGACCATAGCGACGTGGTCGAGGACCAGCTTGGCCGCCTGCGCCGGACCGCCCGCTTCATTGCCGTCACCACTTACGGCGACCGGGCCGCGGCCGAGCAGGCGATCGCGATGGTGCGGTCGATCCATCAGCGCGTCGGCGGCACATTACCCGACGGCACGGCCTACCGCGCCGACGACCCCGCGTTGCTGGCGTGGGTGCATGTCGCCGGCGCGATTCTGTTCCTCGACGGGTGGCGGCGCTACGCCGAGCCGCGGATGAGCCGCAGCGATCAGGACCGCTATTTCGCGGAAGGCGCGCTGGTCGCCGAGCTGCTTGGCGCCGACCCGGTGCCCAAAAGCCGAAGCGAGGCCGAACAGCTGATCGACGAGTTCCGGCCTCAGCTTCGCGCCGACCAGCGGACCAGCGCGTTCCGGCAAATCGTGCTCGATTCGCCGGCGCCGACGCTCAAGGACGCGCCGGTGCAGAAGCTGCTGATGGCGGCGGCGGTGGATCTGTTGCCCCCCTTCGCCCGCGAGATGCACGGGCTGAAGCGGCAGGCGCTGCCGCCGCTGGCGGTCCGGAGCGCGACCTTCGCCCTCGCGGGCACGCTGCGCTGGGCGTTCGCGACGCAATCCTACCGCTAGAGGTGATTGCGGCCGGCGACCCGCCGTGGCAAACCGCAGCATGGCCCTGATCGGCAAGCTAATCGATCGGCTGCTGGCCAAAGGCAGCATCACCCTTCTATTGCCCGGCCAGGAGCCGGCGACCTATGGCCCGGGCGGGGGCAAGGACCTCAGGGTCCGCGCCACCGATCGCCGGGTGCCGTTCGACATCGCCAGGAACCCGCGCCTCGGCGTCGGCGAGACCTACATGGACGGGCGGCTGATCGTCGAGAACGGCACCATCCTCGACCTGCTGGAGATGATCACCGGGTCCAACGCCTGGGAAGAGGGCGGCGCCGGGCGCAAGCATTTCGGGAAGAGCAAGCTCAAGAAGATCACGGCGTTGATCCGGAGCAACGATCCGCGCCGGTCGCGGCGCAACGTCGCTCATCATTACGACCTCGGCAATGAACTCTACGACACCTTCCTCGACGAGGATATGCAGTACAGCTGCGCCTATTTCACCGATCCCGCCAACAGCCTCGACCAGGCGCAGGCGGACAAGAAGGCGCACATCGCCGCCAAGCTCCACCTGCAGCCGGGGCAGAAGGTCCTCGACATCGGTTGCGGCTGGGGCGGGATGGCGATCTATCTGCACCAGGTCGCCAAAGTCGACGTGGTTGGAATCACCTTGTCGCGGGAACAGCTGGCGGTGGCGCGACGGCGGGCGGAGGAGGCGGGCGTCGCCGATCGTGTCCGTTTCGAACTGATCGATTACCGGCAGCTGCACGGCGAGTTCGACCGGATTGTTTCGGTCGGCATGTTCGAGCATGTCGGAGCGGCCCATTTCGACGACTTCTTCGCCGCTTGCCGGCGGCTGCTGAAGCGCGACGGAGTGATGCTGCTGCACACGATCGGCCGCATGGGCTCGACCAGCGGCACGCCGGATTCGTTCACCGACAAATATATCTTCCCCGGCTACCATATCCCGTCGCTCAGTCAGATGAGCGCGGCCAGCGAGAAGGCGCGGCTGATCGCCAGCGATGTCGAAATGCTTCGGCTGCATTACGCCTACACTCTGCGGCACTGGCTGCAGCGGGTGCGCGACAATCGCGCCAGGATCGAGGCGATGTACGACGCGCGATTCTTCCGCATGTGGGAATTCTACATCGCCGGCGCCATCGTCATGTTCGAGCACGGCACCGGCTGCAATTACCAGGTGCAGTACGTCCGCGACCGCCGGACGCTGCCGATCACCCGCGACTATATGGCGCAAGCGGAGGCGCGCTACCGCGCTGCCGGCTGAAACCCTCCGGAGCGGCCTCGATGCGCTCGGCGGGTCGGACCTAGCGCTCGCCCAGCGCTTCCGATGAGGTCTTGAGGATCGGCTTGGTGAGGTAGCGGAACACGGTCGAATCGCCGGTGATGATTTCGGCGGTGACGGTCATGCCCGGCTGGATCGCGATTTTTTCGCCGGGCTTGCGCGGCCGCAGGGTCGAGATGTCGGCCGCGAGCCGCACCCGGTAATAGGTTTCGACGCCTTCCTCGGTTTCTTCCGAAAGCGTGTCGGCGCTGATGTAGATCACTCGCCCCTTGCCGGATCCGTAGATGCCCGAATCATAGGCATCGAACTTGATCGCCGCTTCCTGCTCGAGGCGGATGAAGGCGATGTCGGCGGGCGAGACCTTCGCCTCGACGATCAATTCGTCACCGGATGGCACGATCTGCAGGATTTCGTCGCCCGGGGCGAGGACGCCGCCGATCGTGGTGATGCCGATGTTGGCGATGACGCCGTTGGTCGGGGAGCGAAGTTCGGTTCCCTTGAGAACCGCGCCGCGCTGCGCCAGCTGCTGCTGCGCAGTCACCAGTTCCTGCTCGGTCTCCGCATAGTCGGCCTGCAGCTCCTGCAGATATTCGGTTCGCTTGTTGACGATCTGGCCTTCGAGTTCGGAGGCAGTGCGCTGCATTCGAAGCACCTCGGACCGGCTGACGTCGCCGCTGTCGACCAGCGGCAGGTTCATCTGCAGCTCTTGCCTGACCAGCGAGAGCATCGAATTGAGCGCAGTGATCTGGGACGACAGCGCGGCCCTGCGGGCTTGGTAGAGGCTTTGCTGGGTACTGACGAACTCGGGATAGGCGCGCGCCGTCGCCGGGAACTGGAGCGGCCGGTTGAGCAGTTCCGCCTGAATCCGCGCCATCTTCGCCATCAGTCCGGCAGCCTTGGCGCGGCTTTCCTCGACCGCGGCGCCTGGCCGGACCTCGTCGAGCTTGACCAGCACCTGGCCACGGGTCACCCGGTCGCCTTCGCGGACCAGCATCTGCGCGATGGTGCCGCCTTCCTCGCTCTGGACGATCTGGACCCGGCCGCTCGGGATCACTTGGCCGGTGGCGCGAGTGATCTGATCGATCTCCGCCCATAGCGACCACAGGAGGAAACCTGCGATCGACAGCGCAGCCAGTGAGATAATCAGCGTCGGCTGAGAGATTCGAAGCGTCATTGAGCTGGTGTTCCGATCAGGCTGCAGGCACGGCTTGCAATGGCGTCGACGGCTTTGCCGGGCGTTTCAGCTTGACCATGACTTCCGCCGTTGGGCCGTCGACCACAATCCGGCCATTCTGCAAAACGATTACCCTCTCCACCAGGCTGAGCAGCTGCAGCCGGTGGGTGACGAGGACCAGGGTCATATCCCGAGTCAACGCCGAACCGATCGCGGCAATCACCTTGGCCTCGGTCCCCTGGTCGAGGTTGGCGGTCGGCTCGTCGAGCAGCCACATGGCCGGCCGAGCAAGGAACAGGCGAATCAGGTTGGCAAGGGTGCGCTGCCCGCCGGACAAGCCGCGCCCGCCCTCGGCGATGGGAAGATCGAGGCCCTTGGGGTGTGAGGCGATGAATTCCTTGAGGCCGATCAGTTGAGCCTGCTCGATGATCTCGTCGTCGCTCGGCGTCGGCAGCCCCATGATGACGTTGTCGCGCAAGGTGCCGTTGAGCAGCCGCGTGTCCTGGGCAAGGTAGCCAATCGAGCGTCGAAGCACGTCCGATGCGATTTGCTGGACGTCGAGCCCCCCGACCGTGACCGAGCCGCTGCCCGGCGCGTACAGGCCGGCCATCATCCGCAGCATCGTCGACTTGCCTGAACCAATGCCGCCAAGCACGCCGACGCGCTCACCCGCCGCGATATTCAAGGCGGGAATGGCAATTTCGCTGCGCGCACCCGGATAACTGAACTTGACGTCGCGTAGCTGCAGTGATGGTTGCAGCTTCTCGGGGCGCAAGCCGTCAACTCCCGGCGCCTGGTCAAGCGGCAGTGTCATGATCCCATCGAGCGCCTGCAGCGACGAGCGGGCATAGCCCCACTGCACAAGGAAGCCGGGAAGCTGCGAGACCAGCGGGCCATTGACCCGGCCGGCGATGATTGCGCAGGCGATCAGCGCACCGGCGGTCAATTCCCCAGCCGAGACCAGCACCGCGCCCCAGGCGATCAGCAGCACGTAGGAAATCTGTTGAAGCGTCAGGAAGATCGAGCTTGCCATCGACGACCAGCGTTTGACCGGGTCCTCGTGCAGCTGGACTTCCTCCATCAGGCTGTTCCAGCGGCCCAGCATGTGCCATTCGCCGCGGTTCGCCTTGACCGTTTCCGCAGCGTCCAGCCCCTCGACCAGAAGGCCGTTCTTGCGGTTGCCGCTGATCTGGGCCTTGGCCGTGTCCTTACGGATCAGCCGCGAAATTATGAATGCGAGCGTCAGCGCAATGGGCAGCGCCACGATCGGCACGTAAGCGATCGGTCCGCCGATGCTGGCAATTACGAAAATGAAGAAGATGGCGAACGGCAGATCGGCGATGAGGAAGATCGACCCGGACGAAAGGAGCGACCGGATCTGCTCCCAACCGCGGATCTGCGCGGCCATGGTGCCGATCGACGGGGGTCGGGCGTCGAGGCGGATCGCCTGCGCGCGCGCGAAAAAGAATTCAGAGACTTCGGCGTCGATCTTGGCCGCTTCCCGTTCGATCATCAGCGCCCGGGTCGACCGCAAGATGAAGTCCACCACCAAAGCGAAGATCACGCCGACCGTCAGCACCCACAAAGTCGCAAAGCCGCTGGTCGGGATCACCCGGTCGTAAATCTGCATCGAATAAAGCGATGTCGCCAGCGTCAGGATGTTGACGATGACGGTGGCAATGATCGCCGAGAGGAACACCTTCTTGCGGCGGCGCAGCGCACGGGTGAACACCGAGATCGCCCGCGGCGCATCCTCGCGGTCGCGCATTCGTGGCAGCTCGAGCTCGTAGAAAAGAGTGTCGGCATCGACCTTGCGATGCTCGGTCCCCTCGGGCGAAGCGGCGCGAACCGCATCGAGGCTTTCCCATTGCTCGGCGACCGCCCAGCCCAGTAGCGGGTGGAACGTGAGCAGCGGCAGTTGATGGGGGCCTGGGCGGCCTTCGATCTTCTCCGGGGGCGTGAGGTTGAGCCGGGCGCAAAACTGCTCGAGCGATGCGCTATTGCTTACGCTCAGCTCTTCGAGTTCGCTCGAGTTTGACCAGCTCGGCGGAAGCTCTGCTCCCGTCCGCTGGGCGAAAATCTGAATGACGCTGACAATCGACTGGGTCATGGAAATGAAACTCAACCTGCCTGCGGGGTCCAGCGGCATGTGCGCAAGCGCAGCCGCGTCGCCGACGCCATTGCACCGATCTTCGCTTCTGTCAGCCCAATCCGCGCCGCATTGGATTCGCGCACCGCGTTCATCACGTCAAGCCAGGTCCGGCGCCCGGTGATGAACTGCCGCATAAACGAGTCGGTCACCGCCCCCGCCGCTTCGGCAGCCGCGGAGCTGGCTTCGATCCTGCCGCGCGCCGACGTATTCTCGACGACGTCGAGGACGACGGTCTCGCGCGATTCCCGCTCGGCGACCGAGATCTGCAGGTCGGCGGTCTGGGCACGCGACCGTGCCGCCTCGGCGGAGGCGAACGGGGCGAGTCCGCCGCTGGTCTGCGCCCGGACCGACAGCCCGACCTGAGCACCTTCGTTGTCGGTATAGGAGCCGAGCAGCCCCACCTGCGGATAGATGGACGCCTTGGCTACCTTGGCTTCCGCGAGGGCGACTTCGGCCTCGGCCTTGCGGCGGCGAAGCGCCGGGCTGCACTGCAACGCTTCGACGACCGCACCCTCGGCGGCGGGATGGTGCCGGCTTTCGGAATATTCGGGGACCGGGCCAAGCTCGAAATTGGTGTCGCCGACAAGTTCGTAGAACCGCTGCAGTGCGGAATACCGCTGCGCGCTGACGGTTGTCATTTCCTGCCGCACCTGAGCGGCTCGAGAGCGCGCGAGGTCGAGGTCGGAGCGCGGGCTGACTTCCTGCGTGACCCGGCGCTCCATCGATTCCACCAGACGCTGATGTTCGGACAGGCTTTCCTTGAGGATGGCCTCCAGCTGGATCGTTCGAGCGATCTCGAAATAGGAGGTCGACAACCGCAAGAGGATGTCGAGGGCCGTCTCTTCGAGCTGAGCGGCGGCGACCCGGGTCGAAGCCTGCGCGCGCTGGATCGCGCCGCTGATTCGGCCGCCGGTCCAAAGCGGTTGGTTGACTTGCAGCCCCGGGCGAATCCGCCCGATCCGGTCGTCGAGCGTCGCAGCCTCGATGTTCACGCTCGGGAAGCGCCCCCACCGGGCGGCCCGCAATTCGGACGAGCTTGCGCGGATCGCGGATTTCGCGGCGGCGATCGCCGGATAGGTCTCGACCGCCTGCTCCGCGGCTCGCGCCAGCGCCGGCGGGATCCCCGCGCCGACCGCCTCCTGAACGGTCTGGATGGCGGCAGGCGGCGGCGCGGCCGGTCGAGACGCAGCCTGAGCCGCGACTGCATCGGCGGTCGGTTGCTGGACCACCTGGCCCGCGGCGAGGGTGGAGCACCCCGCCACGCACAGGATCAGCGGCAAACGTAGCCATGCGCGTGCCGCAGGCGCGTCCCGATGCCGTCCACAATCTTTCACTGATCTCATCCGAAAATTTCCCGCGGCGCGACACGCTGCGCCAAGTCGGCCCGGCCACACAAGACGGCGGTGCGGCTGTCTGAGAACAGCAGCGGATCCGGACGGCTCTGCCAAGGTGCAGCGGGCAAATACTAGGGGTGCCGCAATTTCGCAAGGAAAAGCACGGTGTGGTAAGAAGTCCACAAATCACCGGCCGTTCTTCACGAAATGCTAGTAAACGCGGTTTTAGCACTGCTCTCTTGGCGGACGTGAACCCTTTTCCCCCTTGCCATTTAAAAACATATCGGTAGCAATCGTCGAGCAAAGGCAGGAATCGAGCGACCGGAGCAATGTGTCTCGCACCGGTGGCTCGGGTTTCTGCATCGGTAAGAAGGGGATTGATTATGAGTGAAGGTACTTCGACGAGTGGCGCTCCGGCTGCTGCTGAAACAGCCAGCCCTGCTGCTGCAGTAGTCGCAACCGCGGCGACCGCCGCCGCTGCCGCGCCCGCACCGGCTCCGGTCGACGTGCATGTTGCAGCGATGGCCACAGCCGCCGCGACCGCAGCCGCCCCGTCAGCACCGAACGCTCCGACCGTTGGCCCGGTCGCCGCCGCCATTGCGGCCGCCGAAGCTGCCGCCGCCGTTGAGGCCGCAGCGGCCAAGGCGTCTGCCAAGGCAAAGAAGGCCGACTCGGACGACACGTCCATGTCCGACGCCGATGTGCTCCCCGAAGTCGAACTCGCCTCGCTTGGTGAAGCCGGCGCTGCAACCGCCGGCCAGGCTGGCCTGCCTTGCGGCGTGCTGCCGGCGGTCGATGCTCCGGTCGTTGCCGCTCCTCCGCCGATGGAAGTTCCGATCGAAGGCGGCGGTTTTGCTTTCTCCCCAGCTCTTCTCGCCCTCCTCGGGCTTGGCGCACTCGGCCTTGGCTATTTGCTCTTGCGCGACAAAGACGATGACGATGACGAAGAAGTGCCGATCGAAGAGAATGATCCGCCGGTTGCTGCCGACGATGCCGTGACTGTGGCCGAGAACGGCACCGTCACCGGTGACGTCGGAGCCAACGACACCGATCCCGAGGGTGACGATCTTACGTTCGAGCTCGACGATGCCGTCGCCGGCCTGACTCTGAACGACGATGGCACCTTCACCTTCGACGCTTCCAATGCCGCTTACGACGAGCTGGCGCAGGGCGAAACGCAGGTTGTTACGGCCGATTACACGGTCACTGACGAGGACGGCAACACCGACACCGCCACTCTGACGATCACCATCACCGGCGTGAACACGGCGCCGTCTGCCACCGATCAGACGATCAATGCCGATGAGAACGGCACGGCGGTTACCGGGACTGCCGGCGGCACCGACGCCGACGGCGATACGCTGACGGTGACGACCACCGAGCTGCAGCCGGGCGTCACGTTCAACGCCGACGGCACGTTCAGCTTCGATCCGTCGAATCCGGCCTTCCAGGACCTCGCCGCCGGCCAGACCCGGACAGTCGTCCAGACCTTTATCGTCACCGACGAGAGCGGCGCCACGGACACCGGCACGATCACCTTCACCGTCACCGGTCAGAATGACGCGCCGATCCTCACGGTCCAGAACGAAGTGACCGTCGATGAGAATATGGATCCGTCGAACGTTGTGGTCGATGCGGAAGCAGTCGATCCCGACGGCGAAGATGTCAGGTTCTCGATCGGCGGAGAGGATGCGGAATTCTTCGCGATCGATCCGCTCACCGGCGAGGTCAGGTTCATCGATTCGCCTGACTTCGAGACCCAGGAGAGCTTCACCATCACGGTCACCGCGACCGACGTTAGCGGCGCTTCGGACACGGAGACCGTGGTCATCACCGTCAACGACCTGGAGGAGACGCCGCCGAACGTGGCACCCGTCCTGACCGTTGATAACGTGGTGGACATCGACGAGAACCAGCCGGCATCGACGATCGTTGCCGACGCGGATGCGACCGATGCCGATGGCGACACCGTCACCTTCCGTCTCGAAGGCGCCGATGCGCAGTTCTTCACGATAGATCCGAACAATGGTCAGATCAGGCTCAGGAACTCGGCCGACTTCGAGAACCGTTCGTCCTTCAATCTGACAGTCGTTGCGACGGACGAGGCCGGGAACGAGGACCGGGAGAATGTTACCGTCAACATCAACGATGTTGATGAGACGCCGGTGAACACTGCACCGGTTCTCAACGCTCCGGCGACTGCGGATGTCGACGAGAACGCTCCGGGAGCGGTTGTTCTCGATGCATCGGCGACCGATGCCGAGGGCGACACCATCACCTTCTCGCTTGAAGGCGCCGATCGGAACCTCTTCACGATCAACCCGGTGACTGGCGTCGTCACGATCAACCAGGGCGCCGATTTCGAAACCCGTCAGAACTTCGACATCACCATCGTCGCGACGGACGAGAATGGCGCCCGGGACACTCAGGCCGTGCGCGTGACCGTCAACGACATCAACGAGAATCCAACGGGCGCGACTGTGGTCTTCCTCGACAACGAAGATGACGACAACAACCCGAACACGGAAGTGACGATCGACGCTTCTGGCGACGACATCATTTTCCTCGAGGATCAGGACGTCGGCAGCCGGACCATCATCACCGGCTTCGACGAAGGCGACACGCTCGTTTTCGAAGAGGGCGCCGAGGTTTCATTCAGCACGGACGTCAACGATCCGAACGACCTTCAGATCATCGTCAACAACAACGGCGTCGTCAGCGAGGTCATTCTCGACGACGTGCTGGCCGACAATGCCGGGTTGATCTTCAACGAAGCAACCGCGGAAGCTAATGTCGGGTTCGACTTCTTCGACCAAACTGCAATGGTCGATGCTGGCGCTGGAACCACGGACAGCAATTTCGCCTGATTTGGTTAAAAGAACTTTTTTAGGAAGGACTTAGTTATGGCACGCGTAATTCTTGAACAGCCGGGTGAGGACGTCATTGTTGGCGGTCGGTTCAACGGCTTTGGTGACGACACTGACACCACTGTAATCGGCACGACCTCGGGCGGTGAAGAGATTGACGTAAGGTCGCCGGCCGACGTCGTTCTCGACGCTTCTTTCAACCAGGGCGGCGACGTTATTCGCCTGCCGGGCGAGGCTGACGAATATACCGCAAGGCTCGAAGGTTCGCGGGTGATTCTGACCAGCACCATCAACCAGGTGCGGATCAGCATCCCCGTCGGCGAAGATCCGAACACGATCATTTTCGGCGGTGACGATGCCCGGCGGATCGAGATCGAAAACGGTCAGGTCATCATCGGTGACGAAGTCATCGACGGCACCGAGCGTTTCCTCGACAGCATCGACGCGACCCAGTTGTCGAATGCTCTCTTCGCTCTCCAGCAGGCCGAAGAGAACCTCCAGGATTTCCTGGACGACAATAACGTCGACAGCGCTGCCGATGCTGATGCCGAGGCAGACCAGTGCGAAGCCGAGCTGGCTGCGGCTCGTGCCAACCAGACCGACTCGCAGCTCGTTGCTGAAGTCAACGAGCAGCAGGCCGACGTCGAAGCGGCTCGTCGCCGTGTGGACGATGCCGCGATCGGCGGCCGTTTGGGAGAGCTGATTGCTGCTGAAGATGCTGCCGAAGCTCGCGTCACCCAGGAACAGACTGACGTTAATGCGGCTCGTGCCGACGTTGCGCGGGAGCAGGCAGAGCTGGACGCTGCCAACGACCGGGTTGCCCGGGAGCAGGCTCAGCTTGACGCTGCCAACGAGCGGGTTGCCCGCGAGGAGGCCGACCTCGCCGCTGCAGAGGCTCGGGTTGACCAAGAGGAGCAGGACGTTGCCGCTGCGCAGGCTCGGGTTGACGCTGAGCGGGCGGACGTTGCCGCCGGCGAGGCTCAGGTCGCTGCTGAGCAGCAGGACGTCGACCAGGCGCGGGCTGAAGTTGCCGCTGAGCGGGCTGACGTTGCGGCTGCCCAGGCTCGGGTCGACCAGGAGCAGGCCGACCTCAATGCGGCGAACGCTCGGGTTGCCCAGGAGCAGGCTGACGTTGCCGCTGCGGACGCTCGGGTTGCGCGGGAGCAGCAGGATGTTGCCGACGCGCGGGCGGAGCGAGACGCCGCGCAGGCCAATTTGGCCCAGGAGCAGCAGGATCAAGCGGCGGCTCAGGCCGAGTTCAACGCGGCTCGTGATGCACTCGCAGCCGAGCAGCAGCAGTCGACGGACGCGGAGGCGCGCGTCGCCAACGCCCGTGCTGCCGTGGACCGTGAGATCGACGACGTCGCTGCGGCTTTCGATAACTTCGAAGCCCAGAACCCACCCGCGGATCTCCGCCTTCTCGAGGATGACCTTCAGACCCTCACGAACGAGAACAACATGGTCAATATCGATCGTGATGGCGCCGGTCCTCTCCCTGAAGAACCGTTCATCGTTCGCGATCCCATCACCGGCGACTTGATCTTTGCCAACCCGGCTGATGCGAACCTTCCGGGCGCGGAAGCGGTGCTCATCCAGGTCAATCAGCTCGATGCTGCCGAGGAAGAGCGCCAGGAGGCGGAAACTGCACTGATCAACCAGCAGGACGAGCAAGCGCAGGCTCAGGAGCGCTTCGACCAAGCTGCGGCTGACCTGGCCACTGCGAACGCCGAGCTCGCTGCGGCCGAGGCCCGTCTCGACGCTGCCAACGCCAATCTCGCGCAGCAGGAGGCTGAGCTTGCAGCTGCCGAGGCTAACCAAGATCAGCAGCAGGCCGAGCTTGCAGCTGCCGAGGCCAACCGCGATCAGCAGCAGGCTGAACTTACTGCTGCCCAGGCCAACCTGGCGGTGCAGCAAGCCGAGCTTGCTGCGGCCGAGGCCAACCTGGCGCAGCAGGAAGCTGAGCTTGCTGCGGCAGAACTCGCCGCCGACCTCCCTCGGCAGCGGGCTGAACTGGCTGCGGCGGAAGCCAACTTGGCGCAGCAGCAGGCTGAGCTTGATGCTGCCGAGGCGAACCGCGATCAGCAGCAGGCTGAACTTGATGCTGCCGAGGCCAATCGTGATCAGCAGCGGGCTGAACTCGCCGCGGCGCAAGCCAACCGCGATCAGCAGCAGCGTGAACTCGACATTGCCGAGGCTCGCCTGGTCATCCAGGAAGCGGAGCTTGCCGATGCCCAGGCAGATCTGGTTGCGGCCCGTGCTGCTACCGATGCCGAGGATCCGGGTGGCGTACGTCGTGCCGAGGCCGAAGCTGCCCAGGCCAATCTGGAGCGGGAAGAGGCGGAACTTCGTGCCGCTATCGAAGCGCTCGAAGAACGCCGCGACATGATCGACGAGTGCGAAGATGCACGCGCGGTCGCTAACGAGGCTGCCCGCCTTGAAGGCATTCGTGACGATCGCGCCGACGATGTCGGTGATCTCGGCTTCGAGAATGTCGAAATCGTCGATGGCGACAATGGCGTCGGTGCGCCGCCGCCGCAGGGCACTCAGGAGGACGAAGAAGCCACTGCCGGCGACGATGCGTTCGTGTTCAGCAACGACGAGGACGTCAACGAGTTCTTCGTCATCAACAACTTCGGCGATCAGGGCGACGATGTCCTGTTCATCGGCGGTCAGGAGTTCACCCTGGTCCGTATCGGTGAGAACGTTGAGGTCGGTGACGACGACGTGGGTGACGACACCCGGATGGAGATCTTCGTTCAGCAGCAGGGCGACGATGTCGTGCTGTTCATCGAGGACGATCCGTTCGACGGTAACGCCAACTCCGGCGGCTTCACCGGCGACATCATCGTGCTGACCGACAACCTTGCGGGTGACGTCAACTTCACCCAAGGCTTCATCACCGTTGATGATAACGTCTTCGGTTCGCAGAACGCCAACTTCGCTTAAGCGGGCGAGGGCGCGCAAGCGTCCTCCCCTCGACAAGACAAGCCCCCGGTCCGGATGGACCGGGGGCTTTCTTTTTGCGCTCCGCCGAACGCCTGACCGGCCCAGCTGCTTGCGCCCGGGTTGAGCCCAAGGCCTATCCGTGGCAGGGAACGGGATCGCCCCGTCGGACCGATCCCGCGCTCAGCGGCGGGTTCAGACGGGAGACAGGAACCGGTCACTAGACCGCAATGTCCAGCGATTTCGGGGGTTTGCTTGAGTTTTTCGACGCACAGCAAGTGGCTTGCGGCCAAGATGCGCCTCCCGCGCGGGCGGCATCCCTACGCGCTGGGGCTGGCGGCCGGCGCGTTCCTTGCGCTTGGCCCGGCCACCTTCGGCCCCTCCGCCGCGGCTCGAGTGACGCTGTCCACTGCTCCTGGTCAGGCGCTGGCTAGCCCGTCGCTGATGCCTTTGTCGCGCGAAGAAGCGGCGCGGCGCAACGCCGCCGTCGCCATCGAAACCGGCGTCGGACCAGCGGCACAGCCGTTCCGGTCGGCTGCCTATGCCGCCAGTGCCGCCGGGCGGGCGCTCGAATGCCTGGCCACCGCGGTCTATTACGAGGCTGCGTCGGAGCCGCTGGATACCCAGCGCGCCGTTGCCCAGGTGGTCGTCAACCGGATGCGGCATCCGAGTTACCCCAACAGCATCTGCGGCGTCGTCTACGAGGGATCCAGCCGCAAGACCGGCTGCCAATTCACCTTCACCTGCGACGGTGCGATGCTCCGGCGCCGGCCCGATGCCGCCGGCTGGCGCACCGCGACCGGCATCGCGGCGCGTGCTCTCGGCGGCTACGTCCATGCGCCGGTCGGCCTCGCCACCCACTTCCATGCCGACTGGGTGGTCCCCTACTGGAGCACCAGTCTCGCTAAGGTCGGCAAGATCGGCACCACGATATTTTACCGCTGGCGCGGCGCTGCCAGCCGCGCGGCCGCGTTCACCGACCAATATTCAGGGGTTGAGCCGACGCTGTTTGCGACGCCTGCCGCTGACCAGGCCGAGGTGCCCGAACTGCTGGTGGTCCCCGAAGTCGCCCAGATTCCGGTCAGCTACCAGGATGAGGAACAGGCAGCGGCGAAAGTCGACGACTTCGGCCTGCTCGATTATTCGGCGGCCAAGACGGGCATCACAGCGATGGAATCGCGCGACCCGGTGTTCGCCGACGCCCTCGTCGCCGCATCGAAGAGCGGCAAGCCCGCGGCCGTCGCCGAACGCTAAGGCTCACGCAAGCTCGCGCCTGTAGCCTGCTCCTGTCTGCAGGCGGAACCCCATCTTTTAAGGACAACAAAAAGGGCAGCCGCGAAATCCGCGACTGCCCTTCTTGCTTACCGAGAGTGTTCGGTTAGCCGCGCTCTCCGGCAGGCGCCTGCATCGGCGGCGGCGGCGGCGGCGGCATGTTGACGCCGAGGGCGGTCCAGCGCGAGGCAGTCTGGCACTGATTGACCATGGTCATCGGCGCTCCAGCCTGGAACGGAGCAGCGTAGTTCCAGCAATCCTGGTTGGTCGCACTGGTCAGACAGAGTTGGTTGCCAGCTACGCTCCAGGTCGCCGGGACGACCATTCCGCCCGGCGTCGTGATGCGCGCCGAGCCACCCGGATCGAGCATCACGGTGTTGGTAATACCATTGGTCTCGACCTGGATCGACTGTCCGACGATTTCGGATCCTGGCGTCCACATCATCTGCGCCGATGCGGCGGTCAGCGGCGACGCGAACAGCGCGACGGTCGCAAGCGCCTTGAAAATAATCCCCTTGTGCACAAAAGCCTCCTTCGAGTTCAGCACGCCATGGGTAACAGAATAACTCTGTTGTTCAACAGGAATTTGTTCGAGCCCGGTTGCATCGCTCACCTGCGATTGAGTTCGGCGACGAGGGCCGGGGCGGGGTAGATCACCTTCAACGCCTGGTCGACCGCCGCGGTCGAGACGACGACGGTGCGGTTGAGGGTCCCGTCGTAGCCATAATTGCCGCCCATCGAGTGGATGTTGCCGTCGAAAGCGGCGCCGATGACGGTGCCGGCGCGGTCGACGACCGGCGATCCCGAATTGCCGCCGATGATGTCGTTGGTGGTGACGAAATTATAGGCGGAATCCTTGTCGATTCGGGCCTGGTTGGACGCAAAGGCCTTGGGCAGGTCGAAGGGGTCGGCCCCGGTTGCCCGGTCGAAGGTGCCGCCCATCGTCGTCAGGATCGGAACCTGCCGCCCGCCCTCGGTCCAGCCGGCGACCTTGCCGTAGCTGATCCGAAGCGTGAAGGTCGCATCCGGGTAGAGCGTATCGCCGTA
>JACCSV010000077.1 GCA_013812805.1 Sphingomonas sp.
GCATGATCACCTCCGACGGAATCGGCGGGAAGACCGTCTCCAGGAACATCAGGAAACCGACCCCCAGATAGCCCGATTGCTCGATCAGGCGGACGACCCAATTGCCCATGGGTCTAGCGCCCGTCGCGCTCGGCCAGGCGGCGGTCGATCGCCGCCCAGATCAGCCCGGGCGTGTCGCTTCCGTCGAAGCGGTCGAGCGCTACGATCCCGGTTGGCGAGGTGACGTTGATCTCGGTCAGCATCCCGCCGATCACGTCGATGCCGACGAACAACAGCCCGCGACGCTTGAGCTCGGGGCCGAGCGCCGCGCAAATCTCGTGCTCACGGTCGGTGAGCTCGGTCGGCTCGGCGCTCCCGCCGGCGGCGAGGTTGGAGCGGATTTCCCCCTTGCCGGGGCGGCGGTTGATCCCGCCCGCGACCTCGCCGTCGACGAGGATGATGCGCTTGTCGCCCTCGCTGACCGACGGCAGGAAAGCCTGGGCGATATATGGCTCGGGCCAGACCTGCCCGAACAGCTCGGCAAGCGTCGTCAGGTTCATCCCGTCGCGACCGATTCGAAACACCGCGGCGCCGGCGTTGCCGTGGAGCGGCTTGAGCACGATTTCGCGGTGACGCTGGTGGAAGTCGCGAAGCTCGGTGATCGAGCGGGTGATCAAAGTCGGCGGCATGAAGCGCGCAAAATCGAGCACGAACAGCTTTTCCGGCGCGTCGCGAACCGAGCGCGGGTCGTTCACCACCAGCGTGGCCGCGGTGATGCGCTCGAGCAGGTACGTGGCGGTGATGTAGGCGACGTCGAAGGGCGGGTCCTGGCGCATCAGCACCACGTCCACAGCGCGAGCCAGGTCGAGGCGGCGCGGTTCCCCGGCGCTGAAGTGATGGCCTTCGACCCGATCCACCCGCACCGGGCGGACGAGGGCGCTGACTTGGCCGTCTTGGTAGCTCAGATCCTGTGCAAGGTAGTGGAACAGCTCGTGGCCAAGCTGCTGCGCCTTGAGCATGATCGCGAAGGTGGAATCGCCGGCGATGCCGATGCTTTCCAGCGGGTCCATCTGCACTGCGACGCGAAGCGGCATGCGCGCTCGCCTAAGCGAGCCGCTGTTCCTTGTCACCCTTGCCAGACGTCGCTCAGATGGCGCGGCAGCCGTCCCGGGACGATGAAGATCGCGTCGATCCGAAGATCGTCGCCGCTGCGCATGAAGCGCGGTGCAAGCATCCCGGCGGCTATCGCCACCCGTCGCAGCCGATACTGATCGAGCGCGAAAGCTGCGGCCTCTTCGGTGCCGCGCGCCTTGACCTCGATGAAGGCGAGGGTGCGGCCGCGCCGGGCAATGATGTCGACCTCGCCGCCGCGGACCCGCGCCCGGCGGGCAAGGATCCGCCAGCCGAACAGCCGCAACCACATCGCGGCAATCGTCTCCGCCCCGCGACCCCGCTTCTCCGCGGCCTGCCGCTTCACTTCGCCGACCGTTCCAGCGCGCGGGCGTAGGCCCGCTTGCGGGGAACGCCGAGCAGCGCCGCGACCTCGGCTGCGGCCCGCGACGGCGACAGGCGCGACAGCGCCTCGTCGAGCGCGGCGTCCAGCTCGTTGTCGCTCACGGCCTCGCGCTCTGCAGGCGGACCGACGACGATTACGATCTCACCCTTGGGCGGCACTTCGGCATAGCGGGCCGCAAGGTCTTCGAGGCTGCCGGTCACGCATTCCTCGTGAAGCTTGGTGATTTCGCGAGCGACCGCGGCTTCGCGGCGCCCGAGTCCGGCTGCCAGCGCCGCAAGTGCGGGCCCGAGCCGCGGCCCGCTTTCATATAGCACCAGTGTGGCCCTGACCGACGCAAGCTCGGCGATCGCGTCGGCACGCGCTTTGTCCTTTGGCGGCAGGAAGCCGGCGAACAGGAAGCGGTCAGTGGGAAGCCCCGACAGGGTCAGCGCCGCGATCGCCGCACTTGGCCCCGGGATGGCGTGGACCGCATGGCCGGCGGATCGCGCGGCGCGCACCAGCTTGTAACCGGGGTCGGAGATCAGCGGAGTTCCGGCATCGCTGATCAGGGCCACCACTTCGCTTCCGAGTCTCGCGACGATCGCTTCGCGCTCGGCCTCGCTGGTGTGATCGTGATAGGTTGCCATCGGCGCCTTGGCGCCGGCAAAGGCGAGCAGCTTGGCGCTGACCCTTTTGTCCTCGGCGAGGATGAGGTCCGCCTGCCGCAAGGTTTCGGCGGCGCGCGGCGACAGGTCGGCCAAATTGCCGATCGGAGTCGCGACGATGTAGAGGCCGGGGGGCAGGCGATCCATCACCGCGATCATCACAGATGCACCGGGCGGCGCAAGCGGGGCGCGGCAACGCATTGAAAATTGACGCTTTCAATTCGCCACAAAAAGAGTCATTCTACCGTCATCGTGCACTTCTGGGGAGGAGTCGCAATGATCACGATATTGGTAGCAGCCGCGCTCTATGCGGGAGCCTCTGGCGAGCCGCGCCAAGCCTATTCGGCCTGCCTTCGCGACGCTGTCGCCAACGCCAAGGTCGCCAACGTCCCGGCGGACGGCTTCAAGGCCTATGTGCAGCAGAACTGTGTGACAGCGGAAGCCAGCTTCAGGAAGTCGCTTGCAGCGTTCAACATGAAGAACGGCATGGGCAAGAAGAGTGCGGACGAAGACGCGCAAATCCAGATTGATGACTATGTCTTCGCCGCCGAGGACAAATATCGTTTCTCGCTCGAACCGCCCAAGGCACGGCAGGCTGCAATCTCACCGAGCAAATAATCGAGCACCAGCCGCCCGCGCGGCGTAACGCTCAGACGCTCCGCCGACTGCTGCAAGTGCCCGCTGTGGGTGAGCCGCTCGACCGCGCCCCGGTCGACCAGCGGCCGCGCAAAGCGCTGCTCGAGCGCGCCGACGTCGATTCCCTCGACTAGCCGCAGCCCCATCACCAGCGCTTCGTCCGCGGCCTCGCCGGCGTCGAGCCGTGCTTCCTCGGCGATTCCGTGGCCGTTGCGCTCGAGGCAGGACAGGAAATTCTCCGGCTTGCGGTGGCGAACGGTGCGCATGCTGGTGCGGCGGCCGTGGGCGCCGGGGCCGACCCCGGCATAGTCGCCGTAGCGCCAGTAGCTGAGGTTGTGCCGGCTTTCGGCATTTGGCGCGGCATGGTTGCTGATCTCGTAAGCCGGCAGTCCCGCGGCCGCGCTCCGCTCGCCGGTCAATTCGTAAAGCGCCGCGGCAATATCGCCGTCGAGGGGATCGAGCTTTCCCGAGGCGTTGAGCGCGGCAAAGCGCGTGCCCGGCTCGATGGTCAGCTGGTACAGCGACAAATGCGTGGTGCCGAGGCCCAGCGCTTTGTCCAGCGTCGCCGACCAGCCGGTCTCGCTGTCGCCTGGAAGGGCGTAAATGAGGTCGAAGCTGACGCGGGCGAAGTGCCTCTGGGCGATCTCCAGCGCCTGCTGGCCCTCGCTTGACGAGTGGGCCCGACCGAGGAAAGCGAGCGCCTCGTCTTCGAAGCTCTGCAAGCCTAGCGAGATGCGGTTGACGCCTGCCGCCGCAAGGTCGGCGAAACGCGCCGCCTCGACCGAGTTGGGGTTCGCTTCCAGCGTGATTTCGAGGTCGTCCGCGGTCGACCACTGACCGCGCGCGGCGTCGATCAGCGCCGCGACCGTCGCCGGCTCCATCAGCGAAGGCGTGCCGCCGCCGAAGAAGATCGAGGTCAGCGTCCGGCCGCGAAGCAGCCGCGCCTCGTGCGCGAGGTCGGCGAGCAGCGCTTCGCGCCACTGCTGCTGGTCGATCTCGGAGCGGACGTGGCTGTTGAAGTCGCAATATGGGCATTTGGAGACGCAGAACGGCCAGTGGATGTAGAGGGCGAGCGGTTCGGCCATCACTCCAGTTCAGCGACCAATTTGCGGAACGCGCGGGCGCGATGGCTGATCGCGTGCTTGGCGTCCGGGTCCATTTCGCCAAACGTCTGTTCATGGCCTTCGGGCAGGAACATTGGGTCATAGCCGAAGCCCTGGCCACCGCGCGGGGGCCAGACGAGCTGCCCGTCGACCCGCCCTTCGAAGGATTCCGTCTGCCCGTCATTCGGCCAGGCGATGGCGAGCGCGCAGACGAAATGGGCGTCGCGGCTGACCTGCGGGCCACAGGCTTCGACCTGCTCCCACACCCGTTCCATCGCAAGCGCGAAGTCGCGATTGCCCTCACGGGCCTCGGCCCAGCGTGCGGAGAAGACTCCCGGCATTCCGCCCAGCGCCTCGACGCACAGGCCGGAATCATCGGCGAGCGCGGGCAGGCCGCTGAGGTCGGCGGCGGTGCGCGCCTTCAATTCCGCATTGTCGATGAAGGTGACTCCGGTTTCCTCCGGCTCCGGCAGGTCGAGCTCGGCAGCACCGGTGCAGGCAATCCCGAAGGGTTCAAGCAGCGCCGAAATCTCGCGCAGCTTGCCTTCATTGTGCGTGGCGATGACCAGCCTCTCACCAACGCGCCTGATCATCGGCCGACCGCCTTTAGCTGCGCTTCGAAAATCTCGCCGCAGCCGATCCGGGCCAGCCGGAGCAAGCGCAACAGCCCTTCCTCGTCATAGCATTCGCCTTCGGCGGTCACCTGCGCTTCAACGATCGAGCCGTCCGCGGTCAGCACGAAATTCCCGTCGCAGCCGGCGTTGCTGTCCTCGACATAATCGAGGTCCAGCACCGCTGCGCCATTGTGGATCCCGCAGCTCACCGCCGCGACCTGGGTGCGGATCGGATCGGCGGCGAGCTTGAGACCGTCCACCGCGATCCTAAGCGCGACCCAGGCACCCGAGATCGCCGCGGTTCGAGTGCCGCCGTCGGCCTGAATCACATCGCAGTCGAGCACGATCTGCCGCTCGCCGAGTTTCGCCAGATCGACGACTGCGCGCAGGCTTCGCCCGATCAGCCGTTGGATTTCCTGGGTGCGGCCCGACTGTTTGCCCTTGGCCGCCTCGCGGTTGCCGCGCGTGTGCGTTGCCCGGGGCAGCATGCCATATTCGGCCGTAACCCAGCCCTGGCCCTTGCCGCGCAGAAACGGCGGGAGCTTCTCCTCAACCGAGGCAGTGACCAGCACTCGGGTGTCGCCGAAGCCCACCAGGCAGGACCCTTCGGCGTGGCGGGTGAAGCCGGGCTCGAAGCTGAGCTCGCGGATCTGGTCGGGGGCGCGTCCGGATGGGCGCATGCAAAACACTCCTGGAAGCCAAGTTGCGGCTCCCTAGACCG
>JACCSV010000031.1 GCA_013812805.1 Sphingomonas sp.
CTTTCGAAAGGTCAATTCCCTTCGCCTGCAATCTTCGACGCACCAGCTGCTCGGCCGCTTCGCGCGGAATGCGTTTTCGATCCACGTAAGGGGCTGTTAATCCGAGAACATCAGACGCACTTTGACGTGCGGCGTGATCACCTTCATCACGTCAGTGGCGACATCGGCAAAAGGTGCTGTCCCCAGGAATCCCTCGTCTCGCCACGAAAGCCAAATATACTCTTGCGGCTCGAATTCGCCGGGTGCGACAATCTTGCCCGGCGGAACTGATTTCGCGCTAGGCGCTGGCTGCGATCTGGCTTCGGCTGCGCCCACCGTGGACAGCGCAGCCAATACCGCACAATGAAAAATCGTCCTCAGCATAGTAGCTCCCCCGAATGGTTCAGGTTTGAGCCGAAGACTGAAGCAAGTCCAGCTGTTCGCTGACCGGCCCAATGTCCGCTTTCCACCCATTCCAGACATTCACGGCGAATCGGCCAGGTTGCGCTGCCAATGGCCGCTAAGGGTGGAAAGCGGACATTCCCATCACGCGCGATGGGCAACCGCCTTGCTGCCAGCTTTCCACTGGAGCGCGATCTCACAGACTACAAAGGGCACGATCCAATTCACCCAAATCGCGGCAGTGACACTCTCCGGGCCGAGATTGGGGAACACATTAACATTCGTCGCTATGCGACACCCGACGAAGGTCCACGTCAACACGTAGCTCCGTATCATCCAGTCCCGGTGCACGAGGAAACGGCGGTTGCGAGCGGACCGAAGTGCCATCGCAGCGACAGCTAACCATACCGCCGCCAGAGTGCCGGTTGCTACGTATAAGCTGCGTGGTTCGTGGGGAGCTTCGACAGAGAGAGCGAGTGCAGACAACGCCATGATGCTGCCCAAACCGAGGTAGGTATAGCCAAACCATTTGTGGCGTTTGAAGGCTTTCTTTGTCCAGCCGATATACAACGCGCCGCCGCCAGCGACGATGATGGAAACCCCACCAACCACGTGCAGATACAGCGTTATGCCATGTTGCAGGTGAGCCGGTGCTTCGGCTGCGTCGAGGATGGGAACGGCGAAGAACCAGAGAACGGGAACGGACGAAATGATCGCTATCGCGAAGAGTATCCCGGAACTTTCATAGCGAGCGGTCGAGACGCCATTGGACTTCCCCCTGCGTCAATCCATACACCTTGGCTCCGCCGCATCAATGTTCGCTTTGGGTAAGCGGACATTCCCACGAAGATGAACGAAGGTCTGCTTCTGAGACACTGGTCGGCAGGGTTGAACGTCCGGGATGGGCGCAAAGCAGCTATTGGTCGGCCTTGGAGTAGGTCTCCACGAAGGGGCGCTTCGACTATTCGGCGCCATGGGTTTGCGCGCACACTGGGGCCTGGGTCCTCCCGTCCGAAGGACCACGAAAGAGCTTTCACCGGAGCTGCACCGGACTCGGATTCCGCCAATTTGCCAGCGGCGCCCGTAGTCTTTTGTTTTGTAACGGTAAAAATGGTGGGCGTGGCAAGGATTGAACTTGCGACCCCTGCGATGTCAACACAGTGCTCTACCACTGAGCTACACGCCCACTCGGGCCGGGCATGTAGAGGCGCATGTCCGCCCGCGCAAGGCGCTGATCGGCCTACTAACCCATTCCAACAAGGTGGGGGCGCTGGCCTACGCCGCGATGGCCTAGGCCATCCCCGGCGGGACTTTCTTCGATTGGTCAGAACCCCCGCGGGGTGCTGAACCGTTCACTTGAGCAGGGGGCATTTCAAAAACATAGGAGAAGATCAGTGAATGACGAGTCGAATCCGAATACAGTTACCCGTCGCGGCGCAATGACCGGTGCAGCGGCGATCGCGGCGGCGGTAACGGTGCCGCTGGGGGGACGAGCCTTTGCAGCAGCGCCGCCCAACGTTGCCAACCCCGCGCCGGCGTCGCTGACTCCGGGGCGAGTGCTGGAAATGCTGAAGCGCGGCAACCGCGAATTCCTTGCCGGCAGGGCCGTCCCTACTGATTCCGACGGACGCCGGCGGCTCGAGATCGCACGGGCGCAATATCCGATCGCCGTCCTGGTCTCCTGTTCCGACAGCCGGGTTCCCCCCGAGCTTCTGTTCGGCCGCGGCCTGGGTGAGCTGTTTATCATCCGAAATGCTGGAAACACCATCGACACGGTAGCGATGGGCAGCCTCGAATATGCGGTGGTCGAGCTCAACGTGCCCTTGGTGGTGGTAATGGGCCATGAGCGGTGCGGCGCAGTCGCCGCCGCGGTCTCCGTGGTGCAGGATGGCACGACCTTCCCGGGGAGCATCGGCAATATGGTCGAACCGATCATTCCTGCCGTTCTCGATGCCCGCAGGCGCAATCCGCCCGACCTGCTCGATGCCTCGGTCCGGGCCAATGTCAGCCGAACCGTCGGCCGCCTTCGCGAATTTTCAGAGCCGATGATTCTGGATCGCCTGCGCCAGGGCAAGCTGCGGGTGCTTGGCGCTCGCTACGACCTTGACGATGGGAACGTCGATTTCTTTGACGAAGGCTAGCTGAATTACAGCCGCCCGTGCTGGTCCTCGGTCTGGAAGATGCGGTCGACTTCGGCGACGAGGTCCTTCAGGTGGAACGGCTTCGACAGCATCTTCGCCTCGGGCGCTGCTCGGCCGCTCTGCAGGGCAACCGCAGCAAAACCGGTGATGAACATGACTCGGATCGACGGGTCCATCGCCGAGGCCTTCTGGGCAAGCTCGATCCCGTCCATTTCCGGCATGACGATGTCGGTGAGGAGCAGGTCGAACTGGTGACTTTCCAGAAGCGGGATGGCTTCGGTGCCGCAACCGACCGCTTCGACCTCATAGCCGACGCGCTGCAGCGCGCGCTGCAGATATTCGCGCATCGACGCATCGTCTTCGGCAAGGAGGATTCGCGGCATCACCTGCTTCTATGCGCCCAAGCCTTAAAATTTTCCAGACACAAGCGGTTGCGGGACGCGTTAACGGCGCCAGGATGCTTCTAGAGTGAGACCACCAGTGCACGAGCCCCTGCCAAGCCCGATCGTCCATCCGCCGCGCGGCGACTTGCCGGTGCTGCTGTCGGTGCCGCATGCGGGGCGCGATTATCCCGACTGGCTGGTGGCGATGGCGCGCGGTGGCCTCCAATCGCTCCTCCCGCTCGAAGACCCGCTGGTCGACCGGCTGGTGTGGCGCGCGCTGGGCGAGGGGATTGCCGCAGTCATTGCCCGAGCGCCGCGGGCTGCCGTCGACTGCAACCGCGCCGAGGACGAGATCGATCCGGCCAGCGTCCATGGACAACCAATGCCGGCCGGCCGGCCCAGCGCTCGGGCCCGAGGGGGGCTCGGCATCGTCCCCTCGCGCACCGCGCGCCACGGCAATCTATGGCGCCGATCGATCAGCTTGCCGGACCTCGAGCAGCGCCTTGCCGGAGCGTACCGGCCGTACCATGACGCGGTCGCGGCAAACCTGGATGCGCTGACGCGGCGCTTTGGTTGCGCGCTGCTGCTCGACTGCCATTCGATGCCGCCGGCGGCGGGCGGGGCGGCCGTGGTCTTCGGCGACCGCTACGGGCGAAGTGCTGCGCCGTGGCTGGCAGCCGGAGCTTCGCGCATTGCCGCGAAGCAAGGCTTTTCGGCAGCGATCAACGATCCGTTCGCGGGCGGTCACGTCGTCGAAAGGCACGGCGCCCCGCATCTCGGCATCCACGCGGTCCAGATCGAAATCGACCGCCGCTGCTATCTGACCGATACAGGCGAGCCAGGCCGGGAGTTCGACCGAATCGCGGTGCTGATCAAGACGGTCGCGGTCGAGCTGGGGAGCCAGCTCCTCGAGCAACGGCTCGACACCGCCGCGGAGTAATCCGCCGGCACCGCCGCGGTCGCAGGTTCAGGCGTCGGCGGTCGCCGGTTCCGGCTTGCCGATCGGGCCTTTGCCCTGCTGCACCTGGCGGTTGAACAGGTCGCGGATCTGCGACAGCGAGAATAGGTGGGCGAACAGCAGCGGTAGCATGCCGTTCTGGTTCATCTTGCGCAGCTCGTCGCCGCGCAATTCCCGCAGCTTTTCCTCATCGATCATCTGGAAGCCGCGATAGATGAAGGGTTTTTCCGCGCCTTCCGGCTGAATCGCCACTTCACCGTCCATCAGCAGCCCGCTCTTCTTCAGATCCTCGAGGAAGGCGCCGGTCCGCTGCCCGGCGGTCTCGAACTGCTCGCAAAATTGCAGGATCGCCTTGGTGGTCTCGGTGGGTGCCCCCTCGTCATCGAACAGCCGCTCGCCGTCTTCGAAATCGCCCACCGAGTTTAGCGTCGGGTCGAAGCATAGCGATAGCTCGTCGGTGTCGGGCCGCAGCCGCGCCAGCAGGAACGGGTAGCGGCGGACGTAGGCTGGAATGTAGATGTCGTCCTCGACCGGCATTCCCTCGTCGTCGAGGTAGGTATTGACGCCCTCGCTCAGGCCCATCAGCGCCAGCGGAACCGGGCTGTCGCCGGTTGCGAAGATGATCGGATAGTGGCGGGCGAGAAGCGGGAATTCATCCACCGTGACCGGGATCGCGTGGGCCTTGCCGACCGCTGGCGCCTTGTTGACCCGCTTGATCTTCATCTTGCCGTGGAGCGACGAGCTCAGCGGCTCCAGCGAGCTGTACAACAACGGCAGAGATTGCTTGGGCGCTTCGGTCGCCATTCCTATGTCTCCCGGAGAGTTGCGGTTCGCTTCGAGCAGTGTCCCGAGCGAGCCAAAGATTTGGCGCCAGCCTCTATGCAAGGCCCGTAACTTTCGCAACCTGTCCTTGGCCGGAATCCGGCGCCCGTCCAATTCATTGATCGTTCAAGCCTTAGCTGCGAGCAGGCTCGCTCCATGGTCGGCCGCTGATGATCCTGTTCGTATCGCTGCTCCCGGCCCTGGTCGGCCTGTCGGCTGTCGAGCAAGCCCCTTTCCCACAGGCGCGAACCACCTTCAATCAGGACGAGTTCGTCACCCGCGTGCCGGTGCAGCTGCGTTCGAAGGCGTCGCGCTTCGTGTGGACAGAGGTGCGGGGGCCAAGATGCATTGCCTCGCACTACATCCGCGGGGCGCTGCTGTCGGGCCGCAATCATGTTGACTTCGTGATGAGCTCCGAGCGCCGCTTTCGTGCGACGTTCGGCAATGCCTGCCCGGCGCTCGATTTCTATGATGGATTCTACGTCAACTCGCCGAACCGGCTGATTTGCGCTGGACGCGACGAGATTCGATCGCGGATGGGCGGGAGCTGTTCGATCGAGTCGTTCCGCCAGCTGGTCCCGCTCCGGCGGGTGGCGATTCCTTGACAATTCTACCAACGCGGCAGTAGCCCCCAATCAGTTAGCGGCAGGCGTTTACCGCCGCCTCTTTTTTACCGGATTTTCAATGTCTTTTGCCGACCTCGGCCTTTCTGACCAATTGCTTCGCGCAGTCGAGGATAGCGGCTATGCCGACCCGACGCCGATCCAGCGCGCGGCGATCCCCGCGGTGCTGATGGGCCGCGACCTGATCGGCATCGCCCAGACCGGCACCGGCAAGACCGCCGGCTTCGTGCTGCCGATGATCGACATCCTATCCGAAGGCCGAAGCCGGGCGCTGATGCCGCGCTCGCTGATCCTCGAGCCGACGCGCGAGCTTGCCGCGCAGGTGTCGGAGAACTTCGACAAATACGGCAAATACAAGAAGCTTTCGATGGCGCTGCTGATCGGCGGCGTGCAGATGGGCGACCAGGTCAAGGCGCTGCAAAAGGGCGTCGACGTGCTGATCGCGACGCCGGGGCGGCTGATGGACCTGTTCGGCCGCGGCAAGATCCTGCTTACCGGCTGCGAATTGCTGGTCATCGACGAAGCCGACCGGATGCTCGACATGGGCTTCATCCCCGACATCGAGGAGATCTGCTCGAAGCTGCCCAAGTCGCGCCAGACCCTGCTGTTCTCAGCCACCATGCCGCCGCCGATCCAGAAGCTCGCCGCCAAATTCCTCAACGATCCCAAGACGGTCGAGGTGTCGCGGCCGGCAACCGCCAACATCGATATCGAGCAGAGGCTGGTCGAGATCCGCTCCGACAAGAAGCGCGACGTGCTTCGCGACTTGCTTCGGACCGACGAGCTCAAGAACGCGATCGTCTTTTGCAACCGCAAGACGACGGTGCGCGAACTGGCCACCAGCCTCAAGCGCGCGCGCTTCGCCGCCGGGCAGATCCACGGCGACATGGACCAGTCCGACCGGATCGCCGAGTTCGACCGCTTCAAGGCCGGCGAAATAACCGTTTTGGTCGCATCCGATGTCGCCGCACGCGGCCTCGACGTGCGAGGCGTCAGCCATGTCATCAACTTCGACGTGCCCTGGCAGCCCGACGATTACATCCACCGCATCGGCCGCACCGGCCGTGCCGGCGACAAGGGTATCGCAATCACGCTCGCCACGCGGGAAGATGCCGAGGCGGTGAGCGCGATCGAAAAGATGCTGGGGCAGAAGATCACTCGCTCCGGCCCTGGTGTTGCCCTCGCCGCGCCAGCGCAAGCGCCTGAGTCGCCGACGAACGAGTCCGACGCGCCCGAGCCCCCCGCCGCCCGCGAGAAGCGTCCACGCCGACGGGCCAAGGCGGCACCTCAAGCGCGCAAGGACGAGAAGCAGCCGCGCGAGAAGAAGCAGGAGCAGGAGCGGGAGCCGCGCCAGCAGCCCTCGCAAGAGCGCTCGCCGGTCGTCGAAGACATTGCTCCGGAGTGGAACGGGCCGCTTCCGAGCTTCCTTTCCAAGAGCGCCGGCTGACTCGAGGCTGGAAAGCCGAGCCGATCGTTCCTAGCTCTGGCTCTCAACAGGAAAGAGCCGCGATGTCCGACAGCGCCGAATACGCTTCGCCGAAAATCTGGACCTGGGACCAGCCAAGCGGCGGCAAGTTCGCCAGTATCAACCGTCCCATCTCCGGCCCGACGCATGATAAGGAGCTGCCGGTCGGCAAGCACCCGCTGCAGCTCTACTCACTGGGCACGCCTAACGGGCAGAAGGTAACGATTTTGCTCGAAGAACTGCTCGAGCGCGGACAGCAAGGCGCGGAATATGACGCTTGGCTGATCCGCATCGAGGACGGCGACCAGTTCGGCAGCGGCTTCGTCGAGGTGAACCCAAATTCGAAAATTCCGGCGCTGCTCGACCGCAGCGCACCCGAACCGGTGCGAATGTTCGAATCCGGTGCGATCCTGCTCTACCTCGCCGAAAAGTTCGGCGAGTTCCTCGGCCAATCGCGATCCGAGACGCTGTCGTGGCTGTTCTGGCAGATGGGCACCGCGCCTTTGCTCGGTGGCGGATTTGGCCATTTTTACGCTTATGCGCCGACCAAGATGGAATATCCGATCAACCGCTATGCGATGGAGGTCAAGCGGCAGCTCGACGTGCTCAACCGTCGCCTGGCTGAGAGCGAGTTCGTCGCCGGCAACGAGTATAGCATCGCCGACATCGCCATCTGGCCGTGGCACGGGCAGCTGGCGCTCGGCCGGATTTACGACAACGCCGGCGAGTTCCTGTCGGTGCAGGACTATGAACATGTGCAGCGCTGGGCGCGGCAGATCGACCAGCGACCGGCGGTGAGACGCGGGCGGATCGTCAACAAGACCAGCGGCGAGCCACACGAGCAGCTCGCCGAGCGCCACGATGCGAGTGATTTTGAGAGCGTTCTCGAGCCGGCGAATTAGTCCGAGTTGTCATTGCGAGTGCAGCAAAGCAATCCAGCGGCTGGATCGCCGCGTCGCTACGCTCCTCGCGATGACGAATAGCGGTGCAGGAAGTCTTTGGCGAACGCCGCCAACCGCTTCTCCGCGATCGCGTCACGCATCGCCTGCATGAGCCGCTGGTAGAACCACAGATTATGCTCGGTCATCAGCATCGGCCCGAGGATCTCACCGGAGCGCACCAGGTGATGGACGTAGGCCCGTTCGAAGCCTGTGCAGGTCGGGCACGGACAGCCCGGGTCGATCGGGTCCCGGTCCTCGGCGAAACGGGCGTTGCGGATGTTGATCGGGCCGTGGGCGGTAAACGCCTGGCCGGTCCGGCCCGATCGTGTGGGGAGCACGCAGTCGAACATGTCGACGCCGCGCTCCACCGCCTCGACGATGTCGTCGGGCTTGCCGACGCCCATCAAATACCGGGGCCGTTCGGCGGGAAGCATCGGCACCGCAAAATCGAGCACCCCGCACATCGCCTCCTGCCCTTCGCCGACCGCCAGGCCGCCGACCGCATAGCCGTCAAAGCCGTTCTCGATCAGCGCCTCGGCGGAGGCTCGGCGAAGCGCTTGGTCGAGCCCGCCCTGCTGGATGCCGAAGATCGCGCCCTTGCCGCTGAACGCGTCCTTCGAGCGGCGCGCCCAGCGCATCGACCTTTCCATCGCACCCGCGTGCTCGTCCGCCGTGGCGGTAGCGGGAAGCAGCTGGTCGAACGCCATGACGATATCGGAGCCGAGCAATTGCTGCACCTCGACCGACCGCTCGGGGGTGAGCATGTGCCGGGTGCCGTCCAAGTGGCTGGCGAAAGCGACGCCCTCTTCCGAGACCTTGGCGAGATCGGAGAGGCTCATCACCTGATAACCGCCGCTGTCGGTCAGGATCGGCCGGTCCCAGCCCATGAAGCTGTGCAGCCCGCCGAGCCGCGCAACGCGCTCCGCACCCGGCCGGAGCATCAGGTGATAGGTGTTGCCAAGGATGATGTCGGCGCCGCTCGCCCGCACGTCAGTGGGCTTGACCCCCTTGACCGTCGCCGCGGTGCCGACCGGCATGAACGCCGGGGTGCGGATCTCGCCGCGCTCCATGACGATCGTCCCGCTGCGCGCGGCGCCGTCCTTCGCCGCAATTTCGAAACGGAAGCGCGCCATGCTGTGCGCCTTAACGCTGCCACGGTGGCAGGCAACCAGGTGCAGGGCTAGGAGCCGATTGTGCTGCGATCAGTTTGAAGTGCCAATGAAGATCAGCGATTTCGACAGGTTCGCGTTCGTCGTCGGCGCCCCACGCTGCGGGACGACCACGATTTCCCGGCTGTTGCGCGCCCATCCGCAGCTGTCCTTTTCGCTGGTAAAGGAGCCGCATTTCTTTTCGCAGCATGACTTGCGCGACAGTGCGGACCAGCAATTGAGGAAATTGGTCGAAAACGAATATCTCGAACGGTTCTTCGAGCCTTCGAAGGCGCGGGTCGGCGCCGAGGGCTCTGTCTCCTACCTCTATACACCCGAGCAGATGGAGCCGGCGCTGCGGCTATGGCCCGACTCCCGCTTCATCATCGCCGTGCGGGACCCAATGGCCATGTTGCCGTCGCTCCATTCGCGGCTGATCTACACCGGAGACGAAACCATCACTCGCTTCGAGGATGCGTGGGCGGCCATTCCCGATCGCGCCGCCGGCCGCCGGATCCCCCGCTCCTGCGCCGATCCCCGCTGGCTCCGCTACGAGGAGGCGGCGCGCTTCGGCACCTTTGTCGAGCGGATGTTCGCCGCGGTCGGTCGCGATCGCTGCCTGGTCGTGGTGTTCGACGACCTTGTCGCCGATACGGCGAGCCAGTCCACCCGGATCGTGGATTTTCTCGGGCTAAACCCGATCGAGCCCGCCGCCCCGCGCCCGCGCCGAGCCACCTACCAGGTGCGGTATCCGTGGCTGCAGCGGCTGCTCAAACGGCCGCCCGAGCCGCTGCGGCCGGTCCTGGCGGGCCGGCATTACCGGCGAAGAGTGGTGGAGGATGCTGCCGGCGACGAGGGCGGCGGCGACGCCATCGAGAAGATGCTGTCGATCCGCAAGAAGCTATTGCGCTGGAACCGGGTACCCGGCGTCAAACGCCCGGTGCCGCTAGCCGTTCAGCAAGACATCAAGGCGCGGCTACAGGGCGAGATCGGCCATCTGGGCGAACTCATCGGCCGCGACCTTAGCCATTGGCTGACTCCGCGCGAGCAGGAATGAGCAGGCTCGCATCGCCATAGCTGTAGAAGCGGTAGCCGGCGCCAATCGCGCCAGCATAAGCGCGCTTCATCGTCTCAATACCCATCAGCGCACTGGCCAGCATGAACAGGGTCGAGCGCGGCAAATGAAAGTTGGTCAGCAGCCCGTCGACGACTTGGAACTCGTAGCCGGGCGTGATGAAGATGTCGGTGTCGCCTTCGAATGGTCCGATGCGCCCGGTCCGGCCGGCCGTTTCGAGCAAGCGAAGCGACGTAGTACCGACCGCGATCAAGCGGCCCCCCGCAGATCTGGCGCGGTTCAGGCGCTCGGCGGTGCAGGCGTCGATCCGGCCCCATTCGGAGTGCATCTTATGCTCGGCGGTCTCGTCCGCCTTCACCGGCAGGAAGGTCCCGGCGCCGACATGAAGCGTCAGCGTTTCGCGGCCGATGCCTGCCGCGTCGAGCGCTTCGAGCAGGCGCGGGGTGAAGTGAAGCGCGGCCGTCGGCGCCGCCACCGCTCCCTTCTCGCGAGCGAACATCGTTTGATAATCGTCGACATCGTCGGCATCGGTCGCTCGCTTGGAGGCGATGTAGGGCGGGAGCGGCATCCGCCCTGCCCGCTCGATCAGCAGCTCGACCGGTTCGTCCCCGTGAAACCGGACGAGGATGCTGCCGTCCTCGCCGCGCTCGGCCGCCGAGGCGGCGACTCCTTGGTCGAAGTCGATGCGGTCGCCGATCCGTACTCGCCTGGCGTTGCGGACGAACGCCCACCAGCTGCGCGCGCCTTCGCGCTTGTGCAGGGTGACGCCGACGCTTGCATCGCCCCGGCGTCCCTCGAGCTGCGCGGGGATGACCTTGGTATCGTTGAAAACGAGGACATCGCCGCGGCGAAGCACGTTTGGCAGGTCGAGGATCGCCCGGTCGGAGACTTCGTCGCCGTCGACCAGCAACATCCGCGC
Source organism: Sphingomonas sp. (assembly GCA_013812805.1). GTDB lineage: Bacteria > Pseudomonadota > Alphaproteobacteria > Sphingomonadales > Sphingomonadaceae > Sphingomicrobium. The sequence goes on from JACCSV010000031.1 coordinate 10,857, forward strand.
CGAATCCCGCGGCCGCGCCGGCCGCAGCGCTATCCGTTCCGGCGGAAGCTCGAAATCGAACAGGTCGACGCGCATGTCAGGCCTTTAGCGGCCCGGCGCTAACCTCCAAGGGTCGCGCGAACGATCTTGGTCGGCTCGGGCGGCGGCGAGCCGGGCGC
>JACCSV010000102.1 GCA_013812805.1 Sphingomonas sp.
AGGTCGTTGATGTGCATATATTCGACGCCGATGGTGCCGCAGTAATTGGCCTGCAGCACCTCGACGAGCTCGCGCACCGTCGCGTCCTTGAAACCGAGCACGCCGCAGATGTGGATCGGCCGGTCCAGATCATCGGGCCCGAAGCCGTGATAGGCCGGCGTGAGATCGGCCGGGATCTCGCTGTGGTGGAGCCCGAGCGGGTCGAGTTTGGCGGCAAGGTGCCCGCGCACGCGATAGGTGCGGATCAGCATCATCGCCCGGATCGAATCCTCGGCGGCGCGGCGGACCGCTTCGGGGTCGGCGCCGGCGGCCGCGGCCTTGTCGGCGGCGGCTTTCCCGATCACCGCGTCGGTCGGGTCGAGTCCGGCATTGACCTCGTCGAGCTCGCTCACCGGCCAATTGGGCCGCGCCCAGCTGGGGCCGGGTTCGTGTTCGATGGTTCCGCTCAGGTCGTTCATTTCCGGTCCTCAAGTGCCCCTTACGAAGGCAGGGGGCCCAGTCGCGCGTAGCGCCTTAACTCCCGCAGGTGGCATTAGGCTTCGCCGGTCTGGACTCCGGCCTTCGCCGGGGAACTTATGCGCCCAGAAGCGCCTTCAACGTCCGGCCCAGCTCAGATGGGCTCGGCGACACCGTAATTCCAGCCGCTTGCATCGCTTCGATCTTGTCATCGGCACCGCCCTTGCCGCCGGCGACGATGGCGCCGGCATGGCCCATCCGGCGGCCCGGCGGAGCGGTGCGGCCGGCGATGAAGCCGACGATCGGCTTGCTTCGGCCGCGCTTGGCCTCGTCGGCGATGAACTGCGCCGCATCCTCTTCGGCGCTGCCGCCGATCTCGCCGATCATGACGATTGCCCTGGTCTCGTCGTCCGCCAGGAACAGCTCGAGCACGTCGATGAAGCTGGTGCCGTTGACCGGGTCGCCGCCGATCCCGACCGCGGTCGACTGGCCGAGACCCTCGTTGGTCGTCTGGAACACGGCTTCATAGGTGAGGGTGCCCGACCGGCTGACCACCCCGACGCTGCCCTTCTTGAAGATGGTGCCGGGCATGATCCCGATCTTGCACTCGTCCGGAGTGAGCACGCCCGGGCAGTTGGGGCCGATCAGCCGCGACTTGGAGCCGGTCAGCGCGCGCTTGACCTTGACCATGTCGAGCACCGGGATGCCTTCGGTGATGGTGACGATCAGCGGCACCTCCGCATCGATCGCCTCGAGGATCGAATCCCCGGCGAACGGCGGCGGCACGTAGATGACCGAAGCCGTCGCCCCGGTCGCTTCGACCGCCTCCGCGACGGTATCGAACACCGGCAGGTCGAGGTGGGTGGTGCCGCCCTTGCCGGGCGTGACGCCGCCAACCATTGCGCTGCCGTAATCGAGTGCTTGCTGGGTGTGGAAGGTGCCGGTGTCGCCGGTCATCCCCTGGGTAATGACCCTGGTGCTGCGGTTGACGAGGATCGCCATTTATTTGCTTTCCATAGGTGTCATGACCGCGATCGACAGGCTCGGCTCCTGCAGCGAGCCGGTTTTCCTCAGCTGAACGATATGCCCTTCGGCCGAGAAGCTGATCGTGCCTTCTGCGTCTGGCTGGGGCAACTCGCCGCCCCACGCCTTCGTGAACTCTTCAAATGCCCCAGCATTTTCCAGACGGGCCATGACAATGCAAAGTCCTTCGCCCTTCTCAGCTGACAGCATGATCAACGGCTTGCGATTGGCATGACCATGGATGGACGGTCCGTCGCTGACCTTTTTCCCATCTTGCGCGGAAATAGTGGCGCGCGACCAGCCGAGCGGAGCCAGTTCTTCAGGCTTCATGCCGCCCTGGGCGGCGACCTTGAAGCAGTCGTTGTAAGACTCGTAGATATCGCCGAGCGGCGAAGGACGAAGCTGGGCCTCGGCCGGCGTCGCGAGGGCGAGTGTTGCAAGACAGGCGGCGGACCTAAACGAGCGCATTGTCGATCTGCCGGCACGCCACCAGCAGCTCCTTCACCGCATCGACGCTGACCTGGAAATTGCCGCGGGCTTCCTCGTCGAGCTGGACTTCGACGATCCGCTCGACGCCGCCTTCGCCGATCACAACCGGGACCCCGACATAAAGGTCGTCGACGCCGTATTGGCCGGTCAGATGCGCGGCGGCTGGAAGCACGCGCTTCTTATCTTTCAAAAAGCTTTCGGCCATGGCGATGGCGCTGGTCGCCGGCGCGTAAAAGGCGCTTCCGGTCTTGAGCAAGGCGACGATCTCGCCGCCGCCCCCGCGGGTGCGCTTGACGATCGCGTCGATGCGCTCCTGCGTCGACCAGCCCATCTTGATCAGGTCCGGGATCGGGATACCGGCGACCGTCGAATATTGGACGATCGGCACCATCGTGTCGCCGTGGCCGCCGAGCACGAAGGCGGTGACGTCCTCGACGCTGACCTTGAATTCTTCGGCCAGGAAGTGGCGGAAGCGGGCGCTGTCGAGGACTCCTGCCATTCCGACGACTCGGTTGTGGGGTAGCCCCGAAAACTCGCGAAGCGCCCAGACCATCGCGTCCAGCGGGTTGGTGATGCAAATGACGAAGCTGTCGGGCGCGTGGGTCCTGATGCCGTCGCCGACCGCCTTCATCACCTTGAGGTTGATGCCGAGCAGATCGTCGCGGCTCATCCCCGGCTTGCGGGCAATTCCGGCGGTGACGATGCAGACGTCGGCGCCGGCGATATCGGCGTAATCGCTGCTGCCCTTGAGCGCGGCGTCGAAATCGTCGACCGGCCCGGCCTGGGCGATGTCGAGCGCCTTACCCTCGGGCACGCCTTCGGCAATGTCGAACAGGACGATGTCGCCGAGCTCGCGCATCGCCGCCAGGTGAGCGAGGGTTCCGCCGATCATCCCGGCGCCGATCAGCGCGATTTTACGTCGAGCCATGAAGCTGCTGTGTCCTTTGCTCTCGCGATTGGGAGCGCCTCAGCCGGGCGCTGCGGAATGAGCGCGCCTCTAGACCGCCCAGTCGTGGCGGGCAAGGCGATGGCGGACGGGTTAGGGGGCGTTTCGCTCGGGCTATTCGAGCTCGCCGGCCTCGATGTTGGAAAGCTCCACGTCAGCCGAGTTGAGCATCTCCTCGGCGCTGTCGAGTTGGCGGCTTTCTTCGCCGCTCGGGCTCGTCGAGTTGCTGCACGAAAGCAGCAACAGGCACAAAAAAGGGCCGGCCGCCACCAACGACGACCGGCCCAGTATCATTCGCTCGAGGCCTTACTCGGCGGCGTTTTCGGCTGCTTCGCCGACGGCGTCGCCAGCGTTCTCGACGGCTTCACCAGCGTTCTCGATGGCATTGCTTGCCTGGTCGAGAGCGTTGCCGGCTGC
>JACCSV010000111.1 GCA_013812805.1 Sphingomonas sp.
AAGCGCAGAATGGCGCGTTCATGATTGCCAAGGATATCGGCAGCGACCCGGGTTTCCAGGCGAACCGCGGCACCAGCATCGCCGTCCGGCGCAATCTCGGCCCGGTCAATGCGACCATTTCCGGCGAGACCGGCAAGCTCAGGCGCCAGGTGCAGGACAGCGTCACCGAGCCCGCTTATCGGCTAACTGGGGTCACGCTTGATCGCAGCTTCGGCAGTACCTGGGTTGCAGCGGGAGTCAGCCGCCTTGACGAAGCGAACAGCCTGCTCGGCGGTGCCTTTGCGCCAGCCCTCGGCGGCGGCGGTTCGCGCACCTTCTTCGCCGATGCCGAAGCGCAGCGCGAGTTCGGCATGGGTTTCGCCGCCAGCGTCAGCACGCGGCGCGGCTGGACCAGTTTTGCCACCGGCGATCTTCAGACCAGCGCTTACGCCTTCGACCTGTCGAAGCGCGGGCTGCTGGGCGACGGCGACCGCATCGGCTTGCGTGTTTCGCAGCCGCTGCGGGTGGAGAGCGGCGGCTTTGGCCTGATGCTTCCGACCGGCTATGATTATTCGACTTTGTCGGCGACCAGCAGCTTCCGGAGCTACGCGCTAACCCCCAGCGGCCGCGAGGTGGACGCCGAGCTCAGCTACGGCTCGTCGCTGCTGCGCGGCAAGGGATGGCTCGGCGCCAACCTGTTCGCCCGCCGGCAGCCCGGCCACATCGAAGGCGCCGACACCGACTACGGTGCCGCGATCCGCTTCACGCTCGGGATGTAACCGAGGCCGGTATCGGTCAGATCAGACGGTGAAGCTCTCGCCGCAGCCGCAGGCGCCCTTGGCGTTGGGATTGTCGAATACGAAGCCGGCGGCAAAATCATCCTCGCGCCAGTCCATCACGCTTCCGACCAGGTAGAGCACGGAGGCGCCGTCGACGTAGAAGGTGCCTCCGGGCGTCTCGATCTTCTCGTCGAATGCATTCTCGCTCGTCACATAATCGACCGAGTAAGCGAGGCCGGAGCAGCCGCGCCGAGGGGTCGACAGCTTGACCCCGATCGCGTCCGCCGGAGCGCGGCTCATCAGCTCGGCAATGCGGGCTTCGGCGGCGGGGGTCAGGGTGATCGCGGCCGGGCGGGCACGCACCTTCGTTTGCGTATTCATAGCATCCCCAATTCTAGCCGGGCCTCGTCGCTCATCTTGCTCGGGTCCCAGGGCGGGTCCCAGACGAGCTTGACCTCGGCATCGCGGATGCCGGGGACCGACAGCACGCGAAGCTCGACCTCGGCCGGCATCGACTCGGCCACCGGGCAGTGCGGGGTGGTTAGCGTCATCAGCACCACCGCGTCGCCATCCTCGCTGATCTCGACATCGTAGATCAGCCCGAGCTCGTAGATGTCGACCGGGATCTCGGGGTCGTAGATCGACTTCAACGTCTCGATCACGCGCTCCTTGAGTTCGTCGGTGCTGTCGTCGGCGGCAGCGGGCTTCTCCTCGGTCTCACCGGCGAGGAAACCGGCGAGGTAATCGCGCTTGCGCTCGAACTCGGGCGTGACCCGGGCGCGCGGCGGCGGGGTCACCGACTCCACTTCCTCGACCTCGATCTTGCGTTCCTCGTTCATCCAAAAATCCGTTTCACTTGCTCGATCCCGCGCACCAGCGCCTCGATGTCCGAGCTGTCGCTGTGCGCAGCGAAACTCGCGCGCGCCGTCGCCGGGACGCCGAGCAATTCCATCAGCGGCTGCGCGCAATGGTGGCCGGCGCGGACGGCGACGCCCGCGTCGTCCAATATGGTGGCGGTGTCGTGCGCGTGCACCCCGTCGACGTTGAAGCTGACGATTCCGGCCGAATCTTCCGGGCCGTACAGGGTGACGCCGCCGACCGCTTGCAAGGCAGCGCGGCATTCGGCGACCAGCGTCGCCTCATGCGCGTGGATCGCGTCGAGGCCGAGGGTCTGCACCCAGTCGATCGCGGCGTGGAGGCCGATGCCGCCGACGATGTGCGGCGTTCCAGCCTCGAACCGTTGCGGCGCGGGAAGGTAGGTCGAGCCTTCGAAGCGGACGCTGTCGATCATCGCGCCGCCTCCTTGCCACGGCGGCATCCGCTCGAGCAGTTTGGCACGGCCCCATAGGCAACCGATTCCGGTCGGGCCGTACAACTTGTGCCCGGAGAAAGCGTAGAAGTCGCAGCCGAGCTCGGCGACATCGACCGGCAGCCTTGGCACTGCCTGGCAGCCGTCGAGCAACAGCATCGCGCCTTCGGCATGAGCGATCCCGGCGGCGCGCGCCGCGTCGAGGATCGAGCCGAGCACGTTGGACACGTGGGCGAAAGCGACGAACCGGTGCTCATCCGTGAGCATCGCCTCGGCTGCGTCCAGATCGATCCGGCAGTCGGCGGTCAGGGGGCAGACGTCGACGTCATAGCCGGCGAGCTGCCACGGCACGATGTTGCTATGATGCTCGAGCGCGGACAGCAGCACGCGGTTGCGGCCGTCCTTGGGCATTTGCCGCGCCAACAGATTGATCGCCTCGGTCGCTCCGCGGGTGAACACCAGCTCGTCGGTTTGGCCGACAATCAACTTGGCCGCAGCCGCGCGCGCCGCTTCGTAGCGGCCGGTCATTTCCGACGAGCGCTGGTAAACGCCGCGATGCACCGTCGCATAATCGCGCGCGTAAGCGGTGATCATCGCGTCGATCACCGGCTGTGGCTTTTGGGCGGTCGCGGCGCTGTCGAGGTAGTGCCAACCCTCGATTGCGGGGAATTGGCCGCGGACGGACAGTGCCGACTTGATGCGCGTGGGGGCGTTCAAGCGACCCTCCGCAGCGCATCTGTGGCCGCAGTCGAGATCGCCGCGCGCTGCGCATCATCTTCGACGCTGTCCCAAAGGCCGGCGATGAAGCCTTGAAGCAGCAGCGCCCGAGCACTGGCGGGATCAAGCCCGCGCGACTGGGCGTAGAACAGCTGCGCAGCGTCGAGCTCGCCGACACTCGCACCGTGCGCGCATTTTACGTCATCGGCGTAAATCTCGAGCTCCGGCTTGCAGTTGGCGGTCGCGCCGCGGTCGAGCAGGATGGCTTTGACCGACTGCTCGCCGTCGGTGAGCTGCGCGCCGCGCGCGACTTCGACCTTGCCCATGTAGGTTCCGACCGCTTTGCCCCCGAGCACCGAGCGCACCGTCTGGCGCGAAACCGCCGACGGCTCGATGTGGCGGACAGTGGTGACGACTTCGAGGTTGGCGTCGGCAGTGCCGATATTGGCTGCGGTGAACTCGAAGCGAGCGCCTTCGTGCATGATCACGTCTAGTTCGACACGGCCGTATTCGGCGGCGGTGTTGAGGGCGAAAAGCGACAGCTCGGCACCGGCACCGACAAGAATGGCCGCACGGCGAACCTCGACATCCTCGCCGCCCGGCATCCAGATTTGTTGCGACTTTTGCTGCTCGGCAATTTCGATTCGATGCGGCTCGGCGAGATCGCTCCAGACCTGCTGGAGCGACTTCAGATCGGCGTACCGCCACGCCTCCTGCTTCCGGGTCGGGAACGGCGCGGTCACGCCGCCGCCTCCGCATAGCCTTCGCGCTCGAGCTCGTGGGCGAGCTCGGCACCGCCGCTGCGCGTCACCCGCCCCTCCGACAGTACGTGGACGCGATCAGGCCGTACATAGTCGAGCAGGCGCTGGTAATGCGTGATCAGGAGCACGCCTTTGCCGGGTGCGCGCATGATCCGGTTGATGCCGGCGCCGACGCTGCGCAGCGCATCGATGTCGAGCCCGCTGTCGGTTTCGTCGAGCACCGCGAAGCGCGGATTGATGATGCCCATCTGCACCATTTCGGCCCGCTTCTTCTCGCCGCCGGAAAAGCCGACGTTGACCGGGCGCTTGAGCATCTCGGCGTCCATTCCCAACGCAGATGCCTGCTCGCGTGCCAGGCGGATGAACTCCGCGGCGGAAAGCTCGGCCTCGCCACGCCCACGCCGCTGCGAATTGAGGCTTTCGCGCAGGAACTGGAGCATCGAAACACCGGGGATTTCGACCGGATATTGGAAGCCGAGGAACAGCCCCACGGCGGCGCGCTCGTGCGGGGCCATGGCGAGCAGGTCCATTCCCTCTTCGTCATTGCGAGCGGAGCGAAGCAATCCAGCGGCGCAGTCCTGGATTGCTTCGTCGCTACGCTCCTCGCAATGACGGGGTGAAAACGTCACCGACCCCTGCGTCACCTCATATTCAGGCCGCCCCGCCAGCACGTAGGCAAGCGTCGACTTGCCCGAGCCGTTCGGCCCCATGATCGCATGCACCTCTCCCGCGGGCACGTGCAGCGACACGCCGTTAAGGATCGGCTTGTCGGCGACGGTCGCGTGGAGGTTGATGATTTCAAGCATTTTCCACCGGAAACAGAAGCAAAAAGCTGACGACGACCGTGACTGACACGCAAATCCAAAGCGCCACCCACAGTCCGACTATGTTGAAACGGAACCATCTCGGACTGCGGTCACGATGGATGCTCCACGGAAAGCTGGGCACCACACCGGTTCGCGTATTGGTGCGGATGATCAGCCACATCACCAAGTCAATGAAGACCATGTAGGCGATCGCGAAGTACGTCACCCCACGCTCCCCTCGAGGCTGATCCCGAGCAGCTTCTGCGCCTCGACCGCGAACTCCATCGGCAATTGCTTGAGCACCTCGCGGGCGAAGCCGTTGACGATCAGCGCGACCGCGCTTTCCGCGTCGAGGCCCCGACTCATTGCGTAAAACAGCTGGTCGTCGCTGATCTTCGAGGTGGTCGCTTCGTGCTCGATCTGCGCGGTCGGGTTCTTGACCTCGATGTAGGGCACGGTGTGGGCGCCGCACTGGTCGCCGAGCAGCAGGCTGTCGCACTGGGTGAAATTGCGGACGTTTTCCGCGCCGGGGAGCACGCGCACCAGGCCGCGGTAGGTGTTGTCGCTGCGCCCGGCGCTGATGCCTTTGGACACGATGGTCGAGCGGGTGTTGGCGCCAATGTGCACCATCTTGGTGCCGGTGTCAGCTTGCTGGCGATTGTTGGTCAGCGCCACCGAATAGAATTCGCCCACGCTGCCCTCGCCCTTCAAGATGCAGCTCGGATACTTCCAGGTGATCGCGCTTCCGGTCTCGACCTGGGTCCAGCTGACCTTCGAGCGAGCGCCCGAGCACAAAGCGCGCTTGGTGACGAAGTTGAAGATGCCGCCCTTGCCGTCGGCGTCGCCGGGATACCAGTTCTGGACCGTCGAATATTTAACCTCGGCGTCTTCGTGCGCGAAGATCTCGACCACGGCCGCATGGAGCTGGTTCTCGTCGCGCATCGGCGCGGTGCAGCCTTCGAGGTAGGAGACGTAGCTGCCCTTGTCGGCGACGATCAGGGTGCGCTCGAACTGGCCGGTGTTCTCGGCATTGATCCGGAAATAGGTGCTCAATTCCATCGGGCACCGGACGCCCTCGGGGATGTAGACGAAAGTGCCGTCAGAGAAGACAGCGCTGTTCAAACAGGCGAAGTAATTGTCGCGCTGCGGGACGACGCTGCCGAGGTATTTGCGAACGAGCTCCGGATATTCGCGCACCGCCTCGGAAATGCTGAGAAAGATGACCCCGGCCTTCTTCAGCTCCTCGCGGAAGGTGGTGGCGACGGAAACGCTGTCGAACAC
>JACCSV010000032.1 GCA_013812805.1 Sphingomonas sp.
GGGCGGTCGATGCGATCGCGGAGGATCTCGCCGCAAAGGGGCTCGGGAAAAGGCAGACAACCTATCGTCTCCGGGACTGGGGCATCTCGCGCCAGCGCTACTGGGGCACGCCGATCCCGATCATCCATTGCGAGGCGTGCGGGACCGTGCAGTATCGCCTCCGCGACTGGGGCGTATCGCGACAGCGCTACTGGGGCACGCCGATCCCGATCATCCATTGCTCCGCCTGCGGACCCGTTCCGGTGCCGCGCGAGCAGTTGCCGGTGGTTCTGCCCGAGGATGTCAGCTTCGACGTTCCCGGCAACCCGCTCGACCGGCACGAACAGTGGCGCAGCGTGCTCTGTCCCTCGTGCGGCGGCCAGGCAAACCGCGAGACCGACACGCTCGACACGTTCGTCGATTCGAGCTGGTATTTCATCCGCTTCGCGAGCCAGCCGGAGGACAAGCCGTTCGACCGCGCCGAGGCCGAGGCGTGGCTCCCGGTCGCGCAATATATCGGCGGCGTCGAGCACGCGATCCTGCACCTGCTCTACGCGCGCTTCTGGACTCGCGCGCTCAACCGCATCGGTCGCATCGGCATCGCCGAGCCGTTCAAAGGCCTCTTCACGCAGGGCATGGTCACGCACGAGACCTTCCGGAGCGTCGACGGGCGCTGGCTCTCTCCCGACGAGGTGGACATTGCCGGCGGCTCGGTGATCGAGCGCGTCTCGGGAGCTCCGGCCGAGCGCGGCCGGATCGAGAAGATGTCTAAGTCCAGGCGCAATACCATTGACCCGGAGCCGATCGTCGACCGCTACGGCGCCGACGCAGTGCGCTGGTTCATGCTGTCGGACAGCCCGCCCGAGCGCGACCTCGAATGGTCGATCGGCGGGATCGAAGGGGCGGCGCGCTTCGTGCAGCGAGTCTGGCGGCTCGCCTCCGCGAACGGGGAGGGCGAGGGCGATTCGGAGGCTCTGCAACGCAAGTTGCACCGGACCATCGCGGCGGTTGGCGAAGCCATCGAAGGGTTGCAGTTCAACAAGGCGGTAGCGCACCTCTACGAACTCGTTTCTGCGATCGAGAAAGCCGGGCCTTCGCCAGTTCGAAGCGAAGCGGTTCGGGCTCTGGTGCAGATGATCGCACCGATGGCGCCGCACCTCGCCGAGGAGTGCTGGGAGGCGTTGGGCCATGAATTCCTTGTCGCCGACGCCCAGTGGCCGAGCTTCGATCCGCAGCTGCTGGTCGACGACCAGGTGACGTTGGCGATCCAGGTCAACGGCAAGCTGCGCGATACGCTCGCGGCTCCCCGTGGCTTGTCGCGCGAAGCGGCTGAGGCGCTGGCGCTCGCGTCCGACAAGGTTCAGCGGCAACTTGATGGAGCCGCGCCCCGAAAGGTCATTGTCGTTCCCGACCGGCTGGTGAATATCGTCGCATGATCCGCGCTTGCCTGCTGCTGGTTGCGAGCCTGGTGCTGTCGGGTTGCCAACTGCGGCCGCTCTACGCCGGCGGGTCGTCGGGGCCGGTGGCGGAGGTGCTTCGGCACGTCGAAGTGGCGCCGATCCCCGGGCGCGCCGGCTGGCTGGTGTTCAACGGGCTCAAGGAGCGCCTGGGCGACCTCGGGACAGGGGACTCGCCCACCTATCGGCTGGTCGTCGAACTCGACGACGAGATCGTCGGCCTGGCGATCCGCGGCGACCGCGCCGCCACCCGCGAGCGCCGGATCCTGCGCGCCCGCTACCAGCTGGTGCAGCTTGCCAACAACCAGGTGCTGCTCGACGCGACCGCCGGCTCCGACGCCGGGATCGACGTCGTCAGCTCCGAATATGCGACCGTTGCGGCCGAGCAGACCGCCGAAGAACGGCTCGCCGAGATCGTCGCCAACGACATCGTCGAACGGCTCGGGCTGTACGCGACGCGGACCGGCGCCAAGCCGTGAAGTCGGACCGCAGGGGCGTCGAGCGGCTGCTCGACAGGCCGGAGCCGGGGACGCGTTTTTATCTGTTCCACGGCTATAACGAGGGCCAGTCGCGGGCCCACGCCGAGCGGCTGCTGAAGGGCTTGGACGCGGACAAGGTCAGCATCGCCGCGGCGGTGGCAAAGGCCGATCATGCGATCCTCGCCGACGAGGCCGCGGCGATCGACATGTTCGGCGGCCGCCGGGCGATCTGGGTCGAAGCCGCCAGTGACGACATCAGCGACGCGGTCGAGGCGCTGCTCGAGGCGCCCGCAGTGGAGAGCCCGGTGATCGCCATCGCCGGAGCGCTGCGCAAGACCTCCAGGTTGCTCAAGGCGGCCGAAGCTCACCGGCTGGCGCTCGCCCATGTTTCCTATGAGCTCGACGAGCGGGACAACGCCCGGCTGATCGAGGACCTTGCCCGCGGCCAGGGCCTGCGGCTGGAGCCGGGGATCGCCGCTCGAATCGCCAGCGCCTGCGGCGGCGACCGCGGCGTGATTTCGCAGGAGCTGGCCAAGATCGCGCTTTACCTGGGCGCCTCGCCGGAGCGCCCGGTGGCGGCGGGCGGCGACGTGCTCGACGCGATCGGCGCCGGCAGCGAGGGCGCCTGGATTGCGATCGGCGATCTGGCGCTGCGCGGCGACCCGCGCGAAGTCGCCGACGAGCTGGTGCGCGCACCGGCCGGCGCGGATTCGATAACCGTCGTCCGGACGCTGCAACGGCGGCTGCTGATGCTGGCCCGGCTGCGGGCCAAGGTCGATGGCGGCCAGAGCGCGGGGGACGCCATGGCGTCACTGGGCAAGGCATTGTTCTTCAAGGACAAAGAGCTTGTCGGCAAGCTGCTCAACCAGTGGAACTCGGCCAAGCTGGCGCGGGTAGCGGAGCGCGCGGGGGAGCTTGAGCGGGCGTTGATGCGCGGCGATTCGCCGCCACCGGTCGAAGCGCTTGGCGAGGAGCTGATCGCGATCGCGAGGACCGCCGGCCGCCGCTAGATCGGCTCGCCCGAGAGCCGCTGGCAGATCATGTCGAGCTGGTCGAGGCTGCTGTAGTGAAGGACGACAGTGCCTTTGGCACCGTCGTGCGCGACCTTGACCTTGAGGCCGAGGATGTCGCCGAGCTGGCGTTCGAGCGCGGCGAGGTCGGCGTCGGCGGGCTGCGCGTAGTTGCGGGCGCTGCCCCTGGCGATGTCGGTGCCGGCGCCTGGGCGAACGCGCTTGGCAAGCGCTTCGGCCTGGCGGACCGACAAGCCCTTGGCGATGATCTCGCGGATCAGGGCCTCGGGATCCGGAGCGGTAGCGACGGCGCGGGCGTGTCCCATGTTGATATCGCCTCGCAACAGCGATTGGCGCACCGCCTCCGGCAGATCGAGCAGCCGCAGCAGATTGGCGACGTGGCTTCGCGACTTGTGGACCAGCTGCGCGACGCCATCCTGGGTGTGGCCGTAGCGCTCGATCAGTTGCCGATAGCCCTCGGCCTCCTCCAGCGCGTTGAGGTCCTGCCGCTGGACGTTCTCGATCAGCGCGATCTCCGCGGCGGCGCTGTCATCGATCTCGCGGACGATCGCCGGGATCGTGTGCAGCCGGGCGACTTGCGCCGCCCGCCAGCGGCGCTCGCCGGCGACGATTTCGTAACCGTCGTCGCGTCGGCGAAGCAGGATCGGCTGCAGCACGCCGCGCTTGGCGATCGACTCCGCCAGCTCGCCGAGCGCGGCTTCGTCGAAGTGGGTGCGCGGCTGGTCGGGATTGGGCCGGATCCTGCCGACCTCGACGTCGAGGACGCCGCCGGACGGGGCCGGAGCATCTTGTGCCGGCAGTGCCGTCGGACGCACCGCCTCTTCGAACAAGGCCGAAAGGCCGCGGCCGAGCCCCGACGCCGTCTTCTTGGCGGTCATGCCGCCTCCGCCGGCCGTGGCAGGCGCGCGATCAGCTCGCTGGCGAGGCGAACATAGGCTTCCGAGCCCGTGCAGCGAAGATCGTAGATGAGCGCCGGCAGCCCGTGGCTCGGGGCCTCCGAAAGACGCACATTGCGGGGCACCACCGTGTCGAATACCGCCTTGCCGAGGCAGGCTCGGACGTCGTCGGCGACCTGCTGCGACAGCCGATTGCGGCGATCGAACATGGTCAGCGCGACGCC
>JACCSV010000186.1 GCA_013812805.1 Sphingomonas sp.
AGTCGCTACTGTCCCACTCGGGATCGGCCTCAAGGCTCACGTCGAGCATGGTCACGCGCCTTTACCCTCATAGGCCTCGACGATTTTCCCGACCAGCGGGTGACGAACGACGTCGGCCGAGGTGAAGCGGATCATCGACAGCTTGGCAATGCCCTCGAGCTTGCCGATCGCGTCGTTGAGCCCCGACTGGGTGCCGGTCGGCAGGTCGCTCTGGTGGGGATCGCCGCAGATCACCATCCGGCTGCGCATTCCAAACCGGGTCAGGAACATCTTCATCTGCATCGGGGTGGTATTCTGCGCCTCGTCGAGGATGATGAAAGCGTCGTTGAGCGTTCGGCCGCGCATGAAGGCGAGCGGGGCGATCTCGATCTCGCCGCTGATGATCCGCCGCTCGACCTGCTCGGCCGGAAGCATGTCGTAAAGCGCGTCGTAGAGCGGGCGGAGATAGGGATCGACCTTCTCCTTCATGTCGCCGGGAAGGAAGCCGAGGCGCTCGCCGGCTTCGACGGCGGGGCGCGACAGGATCAGCCGGTCGACGCTTCCCGAAATCAGCTGCGACACCGCCTGCGCGACGGCGAGGTAGGTCTTGCCGGTGCCAGCCGGGCCGAGCGCAAAGATCATCTCGTCGCGGGCAAGCGCTTCCATGTAGGTCGTTTGCACCGACGAGCGCGGGACGATCGTCTTCTTGCGGGTGCGGATCATCACCCGGGGCGGCGACGTCACTTCGTCGTCGATGATCCCGTCGAGGCTTGGCTGGGCGGCCATGCCGATTACCGATTCAACCGCCTGGGCGTCGATGTCGTGGCCCTGGTCGAGGCGGTTGTAGAGGCCGATGAGAACGTCGCGGGCGCGGCTTGCGGAATCCGCTTCGCCTTCGATCTGGACGCGGTTGCCGCGGGCGGAGATGTGCACCGACAGCCGCTGTTCAATGGCGATCAGATGGCGGTCGTAATCGCCGAACAGGGGGCCAAGCAGGTAGGGCTGGTCGAACTCCACCTCGAGGCGGGCGCGTTCTCCGGCGGGGACAGCGGCAAGGTCACGGCGGGCCATCAGGCGGCCACCGCAGCGTGCACGGCACCGCTCATGCTGTTCGGGCCCGCTGCGGTCAGGGTGACGGCCAGCATCGTGCCCGGCTTCGCAGCGGCTTCGACATGGACCGACTGCAGCCACGGCGACTTGCCGATCATCTGCCCCGGGCGCCGCCCTTTGCGCTCGACCAGAATCGCGGTGTCGCGGCCGATCGTGGAGCGGTTGAACGCCAGTTGGTGCTCGGCAATCCGCAAGTGCAGGCGCTGCAGCCGCTCGTCCATGATCTCAGGGCTGATCTGATCCTCCATTGCCGCCGCCGGAGTGCCCGGCCGGGCGCTATATTTGAACGAATAGGCCGACGCGTAGCGGACCGCATCGACAATCTGCAGAGTCGCCTCGAAATCCGCTTCGGTCTCGCCGGGAAAGCCGACGATGAAGTCGCCGGAAATGGCGATGTCCGGCCGCGCCGCGCGCGCCTTTTCGATTGTGCGAAGATAGCTCTCGACGCTGTGGCTTCGGTTCATCGCCCTCAACATTCGGTCGCTTCCCGACTGCACCGGCAGGTGCAGATAAGGCATCAGCTTGTCGACCTCGCCATGAGCGGCGATCAAGGCGTCGCTCATGTCGGCCGGGTGGCTGGTGGTGTAGCGGATGCGCTCGAGGCCATCGATGGTGGACAACGCTCGGATCAGCCTGTCGAGCCCGCCCGCCCAGGCGTTGACGTTCTGGCCAAGCAGCACGAGCTCGACCGCGCCGGCGTCGACCAGGGCCCGCGCCTCAGCAAGGATGTCGCCCGCCGGCCGGGAAATCTCGGCCCCGCGCGTGTAGGGTACGACGCAATAGGTGCAGAATTTGTCGCAGCCTTCCTGGACCGTGAGGAACGCGCTCGGGCTTGCCCGCCGCCGCGCCGGCAGCGCGTCGAACTTGGACAGCGCCGGCATGTCGGTGTCGACCAGGCGGCGCCCGCTCTCGGCCGCGGCGACCATTTCCGGCAGCCGGTGATAGGCCTGGGGGCCAACCACGATGTCGATCATTGGCGAACGCGCCTTGGCTTCCGCTGCTTCGGCCTGGGCGACGCAGCCGGCCAGCGCAATCAACGGCCTCGAGCCGTCCTCGCGCCGTAGCCGGCCGATGTCGGAATAGGCCTTTTCCGCCGCTTTCTCCCGTATGTGGCAGGTGTTGAGCACGACCAGATCGGCGTCGTCGCCGTCGCCGGCGGCGGACATGCCGCTGTCGGCCAGCAGCTCGGCCATTCGCTCGCCGTCGTAGACGTTCATCTGGCAGCCGAAGGATTTGACTCGGAAAGTCTTGGGATTTGCGTTCATTGCCCGCGCCTATAGGTCAGCCACGCGTCGACTTGAAGTCAGCGCCGCCGCGATCGCTTCGCGAGCCTGGTTGGACAGCGCCTTCCGATCCAAGCTTGGCGGCAACGGGTCGAGCAGCCGGACGGTGACCGGGATCGTCAATCTGCGCCCGAGCACGCGCAGCAGATTGTCCTTGCCGCTCTCCTCGGTCCAGCCGATCCCGGCGGTTACCGCACCATAGTCGATCGCCACCGGGCGGACGGTGACCCCGGGCGGAGGCGGGGTCACTGCGCCGAGCAAAGCCGGCCGGAACGGCAGCAGCTCGTCGCCCCCGCCTGTCGTTCCTTCCGGAAACAGCGCCACCGGCTGCTGGCCAAGGAGCTTGCGGGCAATCGCCTGCGCCTGCCGCGATGCTCCGCGGCGGTCTTGGCGCTTAACGTAAAGCGTGTGGTTCTGGTCGGCGAGCCACAAGACCAGGGGATTGCCGAGCTCCTGCTTCGACACGAACGCGCAACCCGTCGCGTCGGCGAGCACGAAGATGTCGAGCCAGCTGGTGTGATTGGCGACCAGCAAGGTGTGTGCTTGCACCGGAGCGCCTGTCACGCGGACGCGGGCGCCGCAGATCCACGCGGTGCCGGCAAGGAAGCGCCGCGGCCAGCCCGAGCGGCCGGTAAGCAGCTTCGTCGCCAAGTGCGGTGGCAGGCAGATCGCCAGCCACAGCAGGAATGCCGCGATTCGCGTGGCGGCAATTAGGCGCGACGGCGGGCTAGCGGTCGCGATTGAGGGAGACGCCGTAAAGCTCCATCCGGTGATCGACGAGACGGAAGCCGAGCTTCTCGGCGATGCGCCGCTGCAGCGCTTCCAATTCCTCGTCGACGAACTCGACGACATTGCCGGTCTCGACGTCGATCAAATGGTCATGATGGGCATCCGAGGCGGCTTCGTAGCGCGCTCGGCCATCGCCGAATTCGTGACGTGCCAGGATCCCGGCCTCCTCGAACAAGCGGACGGTGCGGTAAACCGTCGCGATCGAAATCCTGGGGTCGATCGCGGAGGCTCGCGCGTGCAGGGTCTCGACGTCGGGGTGGTCTTCCGATTCCGAGAGGATCCTGGCGATCACCCGACGCTGCTCGGTGATCCTGAGGCCCTTGTCGGCGCACAACGCTTCAACGTCGATCACGGTGTTGTTGCTCATATCGGCTCAGACTAGGGCTGCTGCGCGCCTCGGTCAAAGGAAAGGGCGCGCCGCATACCCTATTTCTCCAGGCTTATTTGGCCTTCGCTGGGCCCCGCGTTCGCCGGCGCTTGGTGCCCAGGCCGATGGTCTTGGCAAGTGCCCGCCGCTGCTCCGCATAATTGGGAGCGACCATCGGGTAATCCGCGGCGAGGCCCCATTTTTCGCGATATTCGTTCGGCGTCAGCCCGTGGTTGGTCATCAGGTGGCGCTTGAGCATCTTCTGCTTCTTCCCGTCCTCGAGGCAGACGATGTAATCGGGCTTGATCGACGCGCGGATCGAAACCTTCGGCTGCGGCTTCTCCTCGGGAGCAGCGTTGCCACCCGAGATTCCGCTCAGCGCCTCGTGAACATTCTGAATCAACTGAGGCAAGTCGTTGACGGCAACGCTGTTGTTGCTGACATGGGCGGCGACGATGTCGGCAGTCAGCGTCAGCAGCATTTCTTCCGCAGATTCAGTATCGGCCATTGTTGATGTCTTTCTTTTTCCGAGCATTGAAGCGCCGCGTTGTCGGCGCCAAAACCCGCAATACTGACTGCGGTTGACGATGCAATAATGGAAGTTGCGCGAGCGAAGCTCACTCGGTGAAAACAAACGTCAATGCGTCATATTGGCAGCCGTCGGTGCCGCGATAATAGTTCCGCCGTCGACCTGCGGGCGCAAAGCCCGCGGCTTCATAGATTCGGATCGCGGGATTGCCGTCGCGAACTTCGAGGTGGATTTTCGAGGTGCCCTTTTTCTTCGCGTCTTCAATGAATTGCGCCAGCAGCTTGCGGCCGACGCCGTTGCCTTGAGCCGCTGGCGAAACCGCGAGCAGCAACAATTCGGCATCGGTGAGGATGATCCGGTACAGCGCAAAGCCGAGCAGGTCTTCGCCATCATCGGCAACCATCAAGGTGACGCCGTCCATTGGCAGGATCCCCGCGCATTGCGAGCGGGTCCACGCTTCGCCGTAGGAATCGCCGAACGCCGTGGTCATTACCGTCATCACCTGATCGAGGTGCCGAGCGTCCGATTCGAAAATTGCGATGGTCATGCGGCGCTCTTCACGCGGGCGTCGGGGGCGCGGGCATAAACCGGAGCCGGGACGAGCGAGCGAAGCGAAAGCGGAAGCCCCAGCGCGTTATCGGCGGAGGGCCAGCACTCGCGCGCTTCGCCCCAGCCTCGAGCCTCAACCAGCGCGGCGGCGCCGGTGCCGACGACCAGCTGCGCATCGATCGCCGCTGCGGCTTCGGCGGGTGGTAGGTTGAGCAGCACTGACTCCGGCTCCAGCGAAGCGCCGAACTGCTGAACGAACACTTCCCCGTGGCCACCGGCGATTGCCGCGGCGACCGGTCCGTCGGCGCGAGCCGCCGACGCCAGCAGCGCCAGCGACGACATTCCATTGACCTCAACACCCCAGCCGATCCCCATGCCGTGGGCTGCGGCGATGCCGACGCGGATCCCGGTGAAGCTCCCGGGGCCGACTCCGACCAGGATACGCTCGGGCCGGCGGTTCTCCAGAAGCTCCGCAACCATCGGCATCAGGCGCTCGGCATGGCCGCGGCCGATCAGCTCATCGCGAGTGCCGATGACCTCGCCGCCGTTGGTCAGAAGCGCGGCCGTGCATGCCGCTGTCGAAGTGTCGAGCGCCAGGATCATTGCTAGATTAGGTCACAGGGCGCTAGGCGCCGCAAGCCCTAGACGGCTTCCACGGATTCCACTTCCGGAACGTAGTGGCGAATCAGGCTTTCGATGCCGCGCTTGAGCGTGATCGCGGAGGAGGGGCAGCCGGCGCAGGCGCCCTGCATCGCCAGGAACAAGGTGCCATCCTTGTAGCCGCGGTAGACGATGTCGCCGCCGTCCTGGGCGACCGCCGGGCGCACGCGGGTCTCGATGAGGTCGCGGATCTGCTCGATGATCTCGGCATCAGCGGGGTCGTCGTCGAACGCAGCGTCGTCGCCAGAAATGTGGATGCCGGCGGCCGAGCCGGCCACGAACAACGGCGCGCCGCTGACGAAATGATCGAGCAATGTTTCGACGACGATCGGCTCGACGTCGGTCCAGGAGGCGCCGGACACCGCGGTGACCGAGACGAAGTCGTGGCCCAGGAACACGCCTTCGACCATGCCGCTGTCAAACAAGGCGCTGGCCAGCGGTGAGGCCTTGGCGTTTTCGGCATCGGCGAAGTCGCGGGTGCCGGCCTCCATGACCGTCTGGCCGGGGAGGAACTTGCGCGTTGCCGGATTCGGCGTCTGTTCGGTGCGGATCAGCATGGACGCGATGTGGCGCCGAGCTGCTGCAGGTTCAAGTGAGGCGCACACCCCTTGCGGGCATCACTCAGCGCCGTCCCCCAACCTCGACTCGCACTTCGTTCGAGCGATTGTAAGCTCCGTGCATCGCACCACCCGCAATCCGTAGGCAAAGTGGTATGCGCTGACTGCCCAAGTCGTATGAGGGCATCGGGGCGTTGACATCTTTCTCTGACGAGTAGCGTGCAGTCTCCGGAAGATAAACGTCGTATTGCACAGAATCCGCCATTGGCTCGAAACCGTCAAATGTGTCGCCGTACGTGGTAACTTCGACTGTTCCGACATAGGGCCCTAGGCTGAGGAGGCGGTAATCTCGCGCGTCACAGCGCACCACATCGGCGTATGAGTTCAAGGTGTGCCGCTTCACTTCCCGGACCCAGTTCGCGTCGCCTGCCAAAGAAACCTTCCAGAAGGCTTCCTCTCGCTCCATCACGGTGTGCCGAAGATCGACCCCCCGTGGCAATGCAGAAGCCGGAACCCGGGCGAGGGCCACCGCGCGCAAGTCAGTGATCGGCTTGGGCACGCATGCGTGAACATAGAGGAGCAAAAGCAGCAGCAGACTCAGCAGAAGGATTGCCCGTCGCAGTCGCTTCGTGCTCATCGCTTGAACAGTAGCTCCTGCGACCGCACAGTCCACCTTCCCGTGCAGACGTGGGGATCCAGCCGA
The DNA here is from genome assembly GCA_013812805.1 of Sphingomonas sp. Lineage (GTDB taxonomy): Bacteria > Pseudomonadota > Alphaproteobacteria > Sphingomonadales > Sphingomonadaceae > Sphingomicrobium. The sequence goes on from JACCSV010000186.1 coordinate 6,527, forward strand.
TCAAGTGCCGAACGGAGCCGCGCCGGCGATGATCCAGCGGGTAATGGCGATCGCAGCGGCGAGGCAGGCGAGGGCCAGCCACTTGCGCGCGGGCCGCATCGGCTCGGTCTTGCTCTCGATCCGCGCGAGCCCGGTGATCATCGGCGCGAGCAGGCGTTTGCGGAGCGCGAGCCGGTAGATGACGATCGCGGTGACGTGAAAGGCGATGAACACCAGCAAGATGTCGAAAGCATCGTCGTGCAGGTCGTGGGCGGCGTCAGAGACGTCGAAGCTGACCAGCGGCGCGAGCGGGCCTTCGACGAGGCCATCGTCGTCGGTGTTGATCAGCCCCGTCGCTACCTGAAAGGCGACCAGCCCGAGCAATGCCACCACGCTGAGGGCGCCTAGCGGCGTGTGACCGATGCCGCTCCAGCCGCGCATGTCGCGAACGTAGCCGAGCACCGCCCGCGGACCGCGAACGAAATTTTTAAAGCGGGCCGTCGAGCTGCCGACGAAGCCCCACATCAGCCGGAACAGGAGCAGCGTCATCACCGAGTAGCCAGAGTAGAGATGCCACTCGGTGCGGCCCTGCTCAGCAGTCCACCAGCTGAAGGCGATCAATGCGACCAGCAGCCAGTGGAACAGCCGCGTCGGCAGGTCCCAGACTGCAACCCTCGGCGCGGCGTCAGCGTCGCTTGGCTCAGTGCTCTTCACGATAGGGGTCGTGACACGCCTTGCAGGTCTTGCCGACGTTGCCCTGGGCCGCGCGCATGGCCGCCAGGTCGTTGCCTTGCGCCGCCGTGCGGAAAGCCGTTGCGGCCTCAGCGAAACCGCGTGCCTTGGCCGTAAAATCCTCCGGCTTTTGCCAGATTTCCGCTTTCGCTTCGGTCTTGCCGACGTCGGGGCCGGTGCCAGGCGGGAACCAGCCCGGCACCTGCGGTGCGAGCGTAGCCATGATTTCGGCGTTCTGACGCACCTGCGCAAGGTCGGGGCTGTCACCCTTGAGCTGGCGGCTGATCACCTTCAACGCGTCGCCGATCTCTTCCATCTTCTCGTGACGCTCCTTCATCAGCGTCAGCGCCTGCTCGCGCCCGATCGGCTCGCCGAGCCCGGCGGTGCGAGTCTCCGCAGACGGCATCACCTGATTGCCGGGGGCTTGCGCCTGGTTCGCCTGTTCCTGGGCATTGCAGCCGGCGACCAAGACGAAGCCGGCGATAAGCAGTCTTTTCATTCAGATACCTTCCAACTGTCGTCGATCATCTTGATCAGCGCGGAGAAATCCCTGGAGCCGCCGCCGCGATCGACGAAGCGCTGGTAAAGCTCCTCGGCCTCGCCGCCCATCGGCGTGTAGGCGCCGGTCTGCTGCGCCGCCTCCATTGCCAGCTTCAGATCCTTGAGCATCAGCGCTGCGGCGAACCCACCTTCGTAGTCACGGTCGGCGGGCGTTTCCGGGCCGACGTCCGGCACCGGGCAGTAACTGGTCATCGACCAGCTTTGTCCCGACGCTTTCGACGAGATGTCGAAAAAGGTCTGCGGATCGAGGCCGAGCTTCTGCGCGAGCACGAAGGTCTCGCAGGTCGCGGCCATGGTCGCGCCGAGCAGCATGTTGTTGCAGATCTTCGCCGCCTGGCCGGCGCCCGGGCCGCCGGCATGGATCACCGCCTTGCCCATCTGCTCGAGGATCGGACGGGCTCGCTCGAAGGCTTGTGGCGAGCCGCCGACCATGAAGGTCAGGGTGCCGCCCTCGGCCGCGGCGATCCCGCCCGACACCGGCGCGTCGACCATCGCGTAGCCCTTGGCCGCTGCTTCTTCCTCGATCGTTCGGGCGGAGCCGATGTCGATGGTCGAGCAGTCGATCAGGATCGCGCTGGCCGGGGCGGAGCCGAACACGGCGCTGCGGTAGACCTCGGTCACGTGCTTGCCGGCGGGGAGCATCGTCACCACGGCTTCGGCGTCCTTGCATGCTTCGGCCGCCGATCCCGCCTTTGCGCAGCCGCGCTCGACGGCGCGGCTCAGTGCCTCCTCGCTGAGGTCAAACGCGCTGACGTCGTGGCCGGCCTTCGCCAGATTCGGCGCCATCCCGCCGCCCATGTGGCCAAGCCCGATGAATGCGATCCGTGCCATGTCTTCTCCTAATTCCTCCCCGGAACGGGGAGGTGGCAGTGCGAAGCGCTGACGGAGGGGGGTTGGAGCTGCCACCGCGCCCCCTCCACCATGCTACGCATGGTCCCCCTCCCCGTTCCGGAGAGGATCATTTGCCGGTCCAGTTGCCCGGACGCTTCTCGACGAACGCGGCCATGCCTTCCTTCTGGTCCTCGGTGCCGAACAGCCCGTGGAAGAGGCGCCGTTCAAAGCGGATGCCCTGGGCGAGTGGCATTTCCAGCGCGCCGTTGACCATCTCCTTGACCGCGATCGCGGCGAGCGGCGCCATGCCTGCGATCAGCTCGGCGGTCTTGAGCGCTTCGTCCATCAGTTGATTTGCGGGCACGACCTTGGCGACGAGGCCCGAGCGCTCGGCTTCGGCAGCGTCCATCATCCGCCCGGTCAGGCACATCTCCATCGCCTTGGCCTTGCCGATTGCATGGGTCAGCCGCTGCGACCCGCCCATCCCGGGGGTCACGCCAAGCTTGATCTCCGGCTGGCCGAATTTTGCGCTATCGGCGGCGATGATGAAGTCGGCCATCATCGCCACCTCGCAGCCGCCGCCGAGCGCAAAACCGGCGACCGCCGCGATCCACGGTTTACGCGTTGCCGTGACCTTCTCCCAGCCAGCGAAGAAGTTGGACGCGTACATTTTGGCGAAGCTTTGGCTCGACATCTCCTTGATGTCGGCGCCGGCGGCGAACGCTTTCTCCGACCCGGTGAGGACGAGGCAGCGCTGCGATGGATCGGCGTCATAAGCAGCGAAGACCTCGATCAGCTCCGCCAGCACTTGGCTGTTGAGTGCGTTGAGCGCCTGCGGGCGGTTAAGCGTGACCAGCGTCACCGCGTCGCGCTGTTCGACGAGGATGGTCTTGTGTTCGGTCATTCTTGGGTCTCCGGGAATGGCGTCCATTCACCGCCGGCGGCGAGCGGCGCGAATAATTCGTCGAGCATCGCCTCGGTAACCGCTTCCGGTGTCGCCGGGTCCCATTGCGGCTCATTGTCCTTGTCGATCAGCAGCGCGCGGACGCCTTCGCCAAAGTCGTGGGTGCGAACGACGTTGCCGGCGAGCGCATATTCGGCGCGCATTTCGTCGGCGAAACTGGCGCGGCCGGCGCCTTGCGCCAGCAGCCGGAGCGAGACCTTGCACGACAGCGGGCTCTTGATCCGGATAGTCGCAAGCTCCGCCTTCGCCCAAGGACTTCCATCGGCTTCCAGCGCGGCCTCGATTTGCTCGAGTGTGTCGGCGGCGAAGGTCCTGGTGATAGGCGCCAGATTGGCGGCGATCTTCGGCTCGGGCGGTGTCGCCGAAGCCGAGCCCAGGGCTCCCCCGATGCGATCGGGACCGGCAAGGATGCGCTCCACCAGTGCCGCCAGCGACGACTGCTGAACATAGTTAGTCGCAAGTCCGAGGTAATGGCATTCGGCCCCGTCGAGGCGCGCGCCGGTCAGCGCCATGAACTGCCCAACCCGCCCCGGCAGCCGCGAAAGGTACCAGCCGCCGCCGACGTCCGGGAACAGGCCAATCCCGGTCTCGGGCATCGCCAGCCGCGTGTTCTCGGTGGCGATGCGGTGCGTGCAGGGCAGCGAAATGCCGACGCCGCCGCCCATGGTGATCCCGTCCATCAGCGCGATCGTGGGCTTCGGGTAAGTGAACAGCAGATGGTTGAGCCGATATTCGGCGAAGAAGAATTCGCGCGCCTGGCTGCCGTCGTCGGCGCCGCTCTTGGCCAGCATCACGACGTCGCCGCCGGCGCAGAAGCCGCGGCCCTCGGCGTGGTCGATCACCACCGCCTGGACCTCGTGATCGTCGCGCCAGCGCAGCAGGGCTTGCGACATGGTGTCGCACATCGCGGTGGTCAGCGCGTGTATCGCTTTCGGCCGATTGAGCCGAAGCCGCCCCACAGCGCCCTGCCTTGAAACGATGACGTCGTCGGTCACTGGCGAAGCAGGTCGCGGCTAACGATCACGCGCATGATCTGGTTGGTGCCCTCGAGGATCGAGTGCACCCGGAGGTCGCGCCAGAAGCGTTCGATCGGATAATCCATCAGATAGCCGTAGCCGCCGTGGAGCTGCAGCGCCCGGTCGACGACCGAGGAGCCGGTGTCCGTTGCAAGCCGCTTGGCCATCGCCGCGAAGCGGGTCTTGTCGGGCGCGTTTGCAGTGACCTTGGCGGCGGCGACGTAAAGCAAATAGCGCGCCGCCTGCAGCTCGGTCTCCATGTCGGCGAGGGTGAACTGGGTCGCCTGGAAGTCGGCGATCGCTTGCCCGAACTGCTTGCGGTCCTTGGTGTAGGCAATTGACTCGTCGAGGCAGCGCTGGGCGCCGCCCAAGGAGCAGGCTCCGATGTTGAGCCGCCCGCCGTCGAGCCCCATCATCGCGATCCTAAAACCCTCGCCCTCGGCCCCGACCCGGTTTGCAACCGGCACCCGGACCTCGTCGAAATTGACCTGGGCAGTTGGCTGCGAATGCCAGCCGAGCTTTCTCTCCTGGGCGCCGAAGCTGACTCCGGCCATGTCTTTTTCGATGACGAGGGCGGTGATCCCCTTCGGCCCCTCCTCGCCGGTGCGGGCCAGGGTCACGTAAATCTCGTTCTCGCCCGCGCCCGAGATGAACGCCTTCGAGCCGGAAACCACATAATGGTTGCCGTCCAGCACCGCCTTGGTCTTGAGCGCGGCGGCGTCGGAGCCCGACGACGGTTCGGTCAGGCAGTAGCTGCCGATCCGCTCCATCGGGATCATCGACGGCAGATACTTATGCTTCACCTCCTCGCCGCCAAAGCGGTCGATCATCCAGGCGGCCATGTTGTGAATCGAGATGAAGGCGCTGGTCGACGGGCAGCCGTAGGCCATCGCTTCCATGATCAGCGCCGCCTCGAGCCGCCCGAGGCCGATGCCGCCCGCTTCCTCGCTGACATAGATGGCGCCGAAGCCAAGCTCGGCCGCCTCGCGGATCGTGTCCTTCGGGAAGATATGCTTTTCGTCCCATTCGGCGGCGAACGGGGTGATTGCGTCGGCGGTGAACTTGCGCGCCATCTCCTGGATCTGGAGCTGGTCGTCGGTCAATTCGAACTGGTGCATCGCGCCGGCCCTAGCTTGCGAGCGCGCGCGGTTCCAGAGGCGGCGTCAGCAGCGCGTATAGACGAGGCGCGAATCGTCTTCGCTGTCGACGCGGGTGAGCTTGTTGCCATTCGCCGACCAGATCATGGAGTTTGTCCATTCCATGCCTTCGCCGGTCAAATCGAACTCGCCGCGGATTGTGCTGCCGGTGCGCTCGACGATCTTGGAGGGCCGCGCAACGGACTCGTAAAACCGGACTTCGGCTGCGGTGATGGTCACCAGCCCCTTGGCATCGCCGCGGGTCGAGGTGCAGTCGCCCGTAACAAGGCCCCAGCGTCCGTGAAGAGCGGTGGGGATGGTGGTTGCCGCTGGCTCGTCGGGCGCAGGGCCAGTTGCCGGTTCGGCCAAATTCTCCGGGGGCTTGGCGCCCTCGTTTGGCGCCGGCTCCGCTGCGGCAATGCCGTTGACGCCCGACAGGTCATCGGCAGCGCGGTCATCGGCCCTCTTGCCGCAGGCGGATAGGGCGAGCGCAAGCATCAGCAGCCTGGCTCGGTTCCCGGTCATCATTCTAATAGCCGTCGGTCTGACTGTCGGCAGTCGGCACATCGGGGTCGTCGGTGGTGCCGTTGACCAGCACGTTAGTCGGGGTGGCGCTGCTTTCGTCGGCCGGCAGGGCTTCGATTTCCGCTTCACCGATATTGTCGATGGCGATGTTCTGGTCCTGCGAGCCTTCGCCGCCACCGCACGCAGCGAGACCCGCGGCCGCGCCGGCCACAAGCAGTGTCCTGGTTGCATCGCGCATTGCACTCTCCCGCAGTGTTACTCAGGTTAGGGAACGCTCGGAGCTACAGTCGTATCCCCGGTCTTGCTTCGCACAACTCGCGCCTCGAATAGCTCGGCAAGCAGCTTTTCGTCGTGATATTTGTCCTTAAGCTGCTCGGCGGGCACGCCTTTGACCGCCGCGATCGCGGCCACTCGGCCATTGCCCAGGTGGAGCGTGTCGGGAGTTACGCTGGCGATTGGGTCTTGATACGCCTCGTCCGGGCTGACGATCGTCCAGCCGCGCTCGCGCAGCGCAGTTACCAGATCACCGATGAATAGCGCTTGCAGGTCATTCTCGTGGGCGAGAAGGACGTGGGCGGGCGAGCGACCGAGCGCCCGAACGGCGATGCCGTCGTAGGTCTCGACGGCGCTCAGCATGATTTCGAGGTAAAGCGTGCGAAGCGCATCCATGTCGACCGGGCGACCGGCAGCCTTCGCCTTTCGGAGCAGGGCCAACAGCGCCCAGTCCCAGGTGTCGACGGTGACATAGCCGTTGAACAGGCCTCGATCGACCAGGCCGGCGCGCACCGCATCCCGGACAAGGCTGCCGGACGCCTCGTTGAGATATGGGTAGCGAAACCAGGCGCGGCGGTTGGGGAGCCCTTTCATGTCCTGCTCGGCTCGGTCGATGTCCTGCAGATAAGCGGCGGGGCCGATCCGCCGCAGCCATCGGTGGCCGTGGGAATGATTGGCGAGAACGTGTCCGGCGGCGGCATAGGCGCGCAGTCGGGCTTCGTCTTCGGGTCGATTGATGTGGCCCGTCGTCACGAAGAAGGCGGCCTGCGGCACCTTCGCCTCGCGGAGGGCCGCGATCAGGCGCTGCGTCCGCTCCGTCCCGGTAAACAAAGGTCCATCGGCAATCGGCGCGTCATCGAAAGTCAGCGCGATCGACTTGACCGCCGGCTCCGCGGGCGTCGCCGTGCAAGCGCCCAGCGGCATCAGCACTAGCGCAATCAGCAGGCGCAGCAGCACCGCCGGCTAACCCATCGTCGGGATGACGAACGCGTCCTTGTTGTCGGCCTCGGCAAAGCCGTCGGGCCAGCGCTGAGTGATGGTCTTGGTCTTGGTCCAGAAGCGGACCCCTTCCATCCCGTGCTGGTTGATGTCGCCGAAGCCGGAGCGCTTCCAGCCGCCGAACGTGTGGTAGGCGACCGGCACCGGGATCGGCACGTTGACCCCGACCATACCGACGTTGACCCGCGCCGCAAATTCGCGCGCCGCATGACCGTTTCGGGTAAAGATGGCGACGCCGTTGCCATATTGGTGCTCGCTCGGCAGCCGCACCGCTTCATCGAAGCTGTCCGCCCGCACCATCTGCAGGACCGGGCCGAAAATCTCTTCCTGGTAAGAACGGAAATTGGGCTTCACACGGTCGAAGAAGGTCGGGCCGATGAAGAAGCCCTCCTCGTGGCCCTGCAGCGCAAAGCCGCGGCCGTCGACCACCAGCTCGCCGCCCTCGTCGATGCACATCTGGATGTAATCCTCGATGCGCTGCTTGTGGGCGGCGTTGACCACCGGGCCGTAGTGGGCGTCGGGATCGGTGGAGACGCCGACGCGAAGGCCCTCGATCGCGGGGATGAGCTTTTCGCGGAGCGCGTCGGCGGTCTTGTCACCGACCGGCACCACCACCGGCAACGCCATGCAGCGCTCGCCGGCCGAGCCGAACGCGGCGCCGGCGAGGTCATTGACCACCTGGTCGAGGTCGGCGTCGGGCATGACCACACCGTGGTTCTTGGCGCCGCCGAACGCCTGCACCCGCTTGCCGTTGGCGGTGCCGCGCGAGTAGATGTAATGGGCGATGTCGGACGAACCGACGAAGCTGATCGCTCGGATGTCGTCATGGTCGAGGATCGCGTCGACCATTTCCTTGTCGCCGTGGACGACGTTGAGGATGCCGTCGGGGAGCCCGGCTTCGGTCATCAGCTCGGCGAGACGCACCGGGACGGTCGGGTCGCGCTCGGAGGGTTTGAGGATAAAGGCGTTGCCGCAGGCGATCGCCACTCCGAACATCCACATCGGAATCATCGCCGGGAAGTTGAACGGGGTGATCCCGGCGACGATGCCGAGCGGCTGGCGCATCGAATAGACGTCGATGCCGGGGCCAGCGCCGTAAGTATATTCGCCCTTGAGCGCGTGCGGAATGCCGCAGGCGAACTCGATAACTTCGAGGCCGCGCTGGATGTCGCCCTTGGCATCGGCGACAACCTTGCCGTGCTCCGACGACAGCAGCTCGGCGAGCTCGTCCATCCGCGCTTCGACCAGCGCCTTGAAGGCAAACATCACCCGGGCGCGGCGCTGCGGGTTGGTCGCGGCCCAGACCGGCTGGGCGGCGCGTGCCGCTGCCATCGCCCGCTCGAGGTCGGCAGCGCTGCCGAGGCGCACCCTGGCCTGCACTGCGCCGCGATTGGGGTCAAAGACGTCACCGCTGCGGCCGCCCGAGGAATG
>JACCSV010000236.1 GCA_013812805.1 Sphingomonas sp.
GTCTGGACTCGCGGCTCGCCAGAACATATCTAGAACAAATGCCCCAGCTCGACCTCCAGGAAAAGCTCGCGATCCTCTCCGACGCCGCCAAGTACGACGCCTCCTGTGCGTCGTCCGGAACGTCGAAACGCGACAGCCGCGGTGGCCAGGGGATCGGATCCACCGAAGGCATGGGCATCTGCCACGCCTACGCCCCCGACGGCCGCTGCATCTCGCTACTGAAGATACTCCTGACCAACAGCTGCATCTTCGACTGCCATTATTGCATTAACCGCAAGAGCTCGAACGTCCGCCGCGCCCGCTTTACCGCCGCCGAGGTCGTGCGGCTGACCCTGGCGTTCTACAAGCGCAACTATATCGAGGGCTTGTTCCTCTCCTCGGGGATCATCCGCTCGCCCGATTACACGATGGAGCAGATCGTCGAGGTCGCCCGGGCGCTTCGCGAGGATCATGATTTCCGCGGCTACATCCATTTGAAGACAATCCCAGATGCCGATACCGAGCTGGTGCGGCTGGCGGGCGTCCACGCCGATCGCGTCTCGATCAACGTCGAATTGCCGACCGATCAGGGCCTCGCCAGGCTGGCGCCGGAAAAATCCTCGACCCGGATCGAAGGCGCGATGGGGGCGATGAAATCGAACATCGAGGTCGCTCGGGACGAGGTGAAGCGGTTCAAGTCGGCGCCCGGCTTCGCGCCTGCCGGCCAGTCGACGCAGATGATCGTCGGCGCCGATGCGGCGAGCGACAGCGACATCGTTGCCCGCTCCTCCACCCTCTACGACCGCTTCGGGCTGCGCCGGGTCTATTATTCGGCCTTCTCGCCGATCCCGGACGCTAGCGCGGTGCTGCCGCTCAAGCGGCCGCCGCTGATGCGCGAACACCGGCTGTATCAGTCCGACTGGCTGATGCGCTTCTACGGCTTCAGCGCCAGTGAGGTCTCGTCGGCGGCCGACGGCAATGGCATGCTCCCGCTCGACATCGACCCCAAGCTCGCCTGGGCGCTGAAATTTCGCGATAGCTTCCCCGTCGACATCAACCGGGCGCCGCGCGAGCTGCTGCTTCGAGTTCCCGGTCTCGGGACCAAGGCGATCGCCAAGATTCTCACGTCACGCCGGTTCCGCAAGCTTCGGCTCGACGATGTTGCCCGGCTGACTGTCTCCGTCGCCAAGGTGCGCCCCTTCATTGTCACCGCCGACTGGCGGCCGACGTTGCTGACCGACCGCGCCGATTTGAAATCGCTGGTCGCGCCCAAGCGCCAGCAACTGGAATTGTTCGCCGCATGACGGATGCGCAGGAGCTCGTCGCCGGATTCAAGGCCAACCCCAACCGGCTGTTCTCGGACGCGGAGGCCGATACGCTGGCGCGGGCGGCTGCCAGCGACCTTTGGGCCGCCAAAGCCGCGGCGATGCATTTTTATCGCAAGCAGGACATGCAAGGCGCGATCGATCTTCTGATCAGCATTGGCGAGCGGGAACCGACTAGCGAGAATATTAAGAATGTCGCTATCGCGATGAGGATATTGGGTCGCTTCGAGGAAGCGGTGCAATGGCTCGAGGGCCACGCCAGCGCCATCAAGCCCATCGAGCTCAACGACCTGCTCTGTTCGCTGGCAACGCGCATGAAGGATCTTGAGAAAGCGATCCGCTACGGCGACGAGGCGCTTCGCCTAAAGGACGCGGCAATCCCGCGGGCCGAGCGTCGTCAGCCGGTGCTTCGCGCCTACAATTCGCAAGAGGGCGCGCGGAACGTCATCGCCTTCTCCGTATGGGGAAGTGAGCTGCGTTATCTCAACGGCGCCGTGACCAACACCACCGTCGCGCGCCACCTTTACCCCGGCTGGACCGCTCGCTTTTACACCGACAGCGCAACGCCCGAGGCTTTCCGCAAAGCTCTGCAGCAAAAGGGAGCGCAAGTCGTCCTGATGGATCATCTGCCAGCGGCGCAATATGGCCTCTTCTGGCGCTTCCTGGTCGAGGACGACCCGTCGGTCGATTTTTATGTGGTGCGGGATGCGGACTCGATCCTCAACGTCCAGGAACGATGGGCGGTCGCCGATTGGCTCAATGCCGGCAGGGCGTTTCACGTGATGCGCGACAGCACCCAGCACAGCGAGCTGATTCTCGCCGGCATGTGGGGCGCGCACCGGGGCAATATTGGCGGAATGGAGGATCGCGTTCGTGAATTCGTCGCCGCCAGCGCCAACATCGGCAACTACAAAATGGGCGACCAGCATTTCCTTCGGCAAGCCGTTTGGCCGATCGCTCGCGAGAGCGTCTGCATCCATGACAGCTACTTCAATTTCATGTCGCCGCGTCGCTTCAGCGAGGATTTCCGCCTGCCGAGCTGGATGCACGTAGGCCAGAATGATTGGGTGCACTTCAAGGCCGTCAAGTGAACCGGGTGACCCTTGCCGGCGACGACGATTTCGACGGCTGGCGCGACGCCGCCCGGAACCTCGCCGAAGCCGGCATTCCGCCGAGCGCGATCGTCTGGCAAGTTGCCGGCGTCGATGGCGACCTGTTCGGCAGCGAAGCGGCGCCGCCCTCCGGTCCGAGCTTCCCCGTGCCGCGTGCGTTCGTCGAGCTTGCCCAAAGCGTCGTCTGCCATTCCGAGCCCGACCGGTTCGCTCTGCTGTACGCGCTGCTGTGGCGGCTGTGCACCGACCGCCGGGCGATGGAGGATCGCGCCGACCCGTTGCTGCACCGCCTCGACCGGCTGGCCAAGGAAGTGCGCCGCGATATCCACAAGATGCACGCCTTTGTCCGTTTCCGTGAAGTGCCGGGCGGGCAAGACGGCGAGCGCTTCGTCGCTTTCTTCGAGCCCGACCATCACATCGTCCGGGCCGCGTCCGGCTTCTTCGTTCGCCGTTTCACCACCATGCGCTGGTCGATCCTTACCCCGGCCCTGTCCGTCCACTGGGACGGGGAGACTCTGACCGAAGGCCCGGGCGCCACCCGCGCCGAGGCTCCGGGCGGCGATCCGCTCGAGGAGACGTGGCGCACGTATTACGCGTCCATCTTCAACCCGGCGCGGATCAAGGTCGGGGCGATGCTCAAGGAGATGCCCAAGAAATATTGGCGCAACATGCCCGAAACCTCGCTCGTTCAGCCCCTGATCGCCGGCGCCAGGAACAGGGAGATCGCAATGATCGAGCGCTCGCGCGGCGATTCGGTTGCCGCCGAGCGGAGCATCGCGCCGGCGAGCAACGTCCGCGCGGCCTGGGAAGCGCTACGCGCCGAAGCGCGCGGCTGCACCCGCTGCGACCTTTACAAGTGCGGCACCGAGACCGTGTTCGGCGAAGGCCCGCTTGACGCCCGCCTGCTGTTCGTCGGCGAGCAGCCGGGCGACCAGGAAGACCTTGCCGGGCGCCCGTTCGTCGGACCCGCCGGGCAATTGTTCAACGAAGCGCT